>JAPPQG010000140.1 GCA_028816945.1 Alphaproteobacteria bacterium | reverse complement strand
TTATTCTTGCTGCTTCTTTTCTTTTAATTGGCATAAATAATGTGCCGACTCTTATACAATCTAATAAAGACATAAAGGCTTATGAAGAAGTCACAACAGATGCGCGTATAGAGGAATTGCGTAAAACGGCACTTAAAAAAAGATTAAAAGAAAAAAGGGAAGCAAGTGCAATATTGCGCGATTTGGCTGTGCCACGCGGCTATACAATTCTTATGTCACAACTTGCAACCCTATTACCCCCGCAAGCTGAACTTGAAACATTAGTGATTGATGTCAATTCAAAAATGACACTTACCGGCTATTCGAAAACGAGTGTAGCGATTAACAAATTTGCTGATAATATAGTTCGAAAGGGTTTAGCAAACCAAGCCCCTATCGAGCAATCAAGGAATGGCGATTTATTTGCTTTCACAATTACCGCTACATTGATTGAGAGGGATTAGGCGATGCGTGGTATTATGATTCCAGAAAATATGCAAAACCTAAATCTTTCCCCCGCGGCGCGTGATATGCTGACAGAACTCACACACGGGCCCAAAAAACAATATAAACAGTCTAAACAGCCAGAGCAGACAGAACAGTTAGAACCGCTAGAACGACCAGAACAGCTAGCACAGCTAGCACAGCACACACAAGCAAAACAGCCGCCGCCTATTCGGCCAGATTTGCCGATTATGCCTGACAGTGTGACCCCGCAACCGCTTGCTGCGCCTTTTGCCGAAACTCATTTTCAATCGGAAATTGTCCTTAAAAAACAAAAAATTAAAAAGCCTGCGCCTAGCCAAGCCGCTGACGCATTGATTGATTTATTGGGTCAATTAGACGCCCCTATTGCCAATGCAGATGAAGCAGCTCAGCAAGATGAAAAGACCCCATCCTCTATGTTCGAGGAGGCACTTGGCGCAATTATTGATGATGCAAATGAGACCACAGAAGAAGAAATGGGCGAAAATGAAAATGAGAATGAAAATGACATGACAGAAGAGGAAACACAAGCCACTGACGCTTTGACATATACAAAAAGCAATCTAAAAACTGTCACAGGTGTAAAACATGTCCGCAAAACTTTCGAACAACAATCTTTTGGCTCACCCTTTTTGAAAACAATAATTCTTATTTTTGCGCTTTTGCTTGTAGCTGCCCTGCCGCCTGCTGTTAATTTATTCTATATTCAACCAATTATTACTGATAATAATTCTAAATTATCTGAAATCTCACTTTTCAAATCACAAACCATTAAAGATACGCGCCAAGCCGACAAATTACTCGTTCAACTCAAAAGCACTGAACGCAATATGCGTAATCTTGCTACAAAACTTAGCAAACAGGATGAATTTGAATCTCTATATAATCATTTTTTGACCGCGCTTGAAAATTATAATGTTAAAATTATTAAGAAAAACTCAACCATTGATAAAGTGCATAGTGTCGTTATTGGCACGGATAAAAAGATTGAGATTAAAATTATTGACCTTGAAGTTGAAACGCGTTTTGACATTTATCGTGCGATTCGGGAAATTTTTATAAAAGAAGCAAGCAGTGTCACAATCCTTGAAGAGCGCATAACTGCGGCACCGAATAAAGCGAATTTGCGAATCAATCTAAAAATAGAAGCTGCTTATTTGAAGGAAGTATAATTTTGGAGGAAGTATAATGCGGTTTTTTATTTTTATATTTGCTTTTGGTTTATTTATAATGCCTACCTTGTCTGCTTTTGGGCAAGTGCCAGAAGACCCATTTGTGCGCGGCCTAAAACGGCTTGATAGGCCGGGCCAAGCGCATAAAAGAGCGCTTGCAAAGGTCAAAGAAGAATTAGCCGCTGCCCGCCGTGAAATAGAAGCTTTTAAGAAAGGGATTGCAGATGGTGGTAAAGATATTATCAGTTCTATATTTGCCCCCAAAGATACGCCAATTGATGAGGCAGCGATTATTTTGCCGCCCCCTATTGGCAATGCGGCTGATTTTAGCAGAGTCTTTAATTTGTCGCGCTATCGGCTAAATGGCATTCTCGTATCGGAGGGGCCGAATGAGCCGATTATTCATGTCAATGAGGGCGAATTAAGACGCAGTACGCAAGTTTTATATTGGTCGGGTCGTGATAGGCGTTGGGTCTATCGCCCGTCGCGCGGTGAGACTTATCTAACGATTGCCAAGCGGTTTAATATGCACCCTGTTGATTTGCTTGAACTTAATCAAACAGATAATCCTGATATATTGGTTGGCCGCAAAATAATTTTTGTCTCCCCGCGGGATAATGGCCCGCTTATTCATACAGTGCGTAAAGGTGAAAGCCTCTCTAAACTTGCTAAAATTTATGACATACCCGCCCGTTTAATCAGGCAACGCAATACATTACATCAAAAAAATTGGCTTGTTATCGGCCAACGCCTATATGTGCGTGATAAAACAATCAATGATAAAATTGCCGCCCGCATTGTCCCAGCCCCTACTGAATTTGATATGGATGCTGAACGCCAAGCACGCAAAACTTATGTAAGGCTTACCAAATATAGCGATTTGGATGATGCGATGCGTGCGGCGCGCGAACTTTATGCGGATTATCGCCTTTATATGGATTCTGACCTTATTTTGCGCCTCGAAGTGGATAAAGAGGGCAGGGCGGTTTATTTTTTAGATATAGGTCCCATGAAATCAAACCGCCATGCGATTGGCTATTGTGCCATTTTCAAACGGCAAAAATTAAATTGTCAAACAGTCAAACGCGTGCCCGGCGACGAGCGGCTAACAACATTTGAAAGTCAAGCCATTATCCGTGTCTCACCTCTTGTTTTTTATAATAATGAAATAAGCCGCGACCTTATTGAAATTAGCAAAACAAAAAATACCGATTATTATCTAACCGAAGGGCAATTATTGGGTGCTGAAGAATCGACCATTGTTAAAATTACAAGCCAGCAAATTTTACTTGCCGATGCAGCAGGCGAATTAATTGCCCTCGACTTAAATTATCTACCAGAAGTAGATCGCGAGATATTGGAAGCGCAGCGCGCCGCTGAACGCCAAGCCGCCCTCAATGCCGCCGCCCAGCTTGCCCAGCAAACCACAGACGGGATAGCCGCCGCTGATGAGCCAGCCAAATCATCTAATTTCATTAAAAGTTTAGCCGACGGTGAAGAAAAAAGGCGCACAGGTAGCACAGATAAAGTGCCAAAGGGTGAAGGTAAAAATGAAAATGAGAATAAGAATGAGAATGAAAATGAAAAGTAAATATATAAGTGAAAGTGTAAAGTGAGTATGTAAGTTGATTGATAATGGTGTTTGAATGATAGAATATAGTAAAAATGTTGCGGAGCGCGTATTGCGTATTTTGCAGGCTGGCGAGCAATTAGAAACAAAGCAGATAAAAGAGG
>JAPPQG010000100.1 GCA_028816945.1 Alphaproteobacteria bacterium | reverse complement strand
CCCAATTTAGTATGGCATAAAATCAAACAATTTTGCGGAATGTTACGAATCTCTATATTGATGTTAAATAACAGCGAGACATAAGAGCCAATAATATACAAACTAGAATATAAAGACTAGGCGACAAAATCCTCTATCGCTGTTTCACTTACCACCGCGCCACCATTGAGAACACTAAATGCAATGCCCGTTGTTTGCGGTAATATATGGAGCGCATAAAAGCGGGCAAGGGCTTGCTTATGGCGTGTGAATGCTGTTTGCTCCATTTGGCTTGCCGCGATTGCCCCGCGGGCTAGATAATGCCCGCCTGCTGTCAAGCCAAAGAGGCGTAGATAGGCGGTTGCGCCTGATAATTTATCCAACCGATTATCTTGTTCGGCAAGCATCCAGTCTGTTGCCTTTTTGAGAGATTGTAAGGCCGTTTCTAATTGTGCGCCAATTTGCTGTATATTTTCATCTTTATGTTTTTTGCATGCCGCGACTGTTTCCCCAACTTGGTCGAGCCAAACCTGCACCACCGCGCCATTATCCATTGGCAATTTGCGGCCGATTAAATCCAACGCCTGAATACCATTTGTGCCTTCATAAATGGCTAGAATGCGGGCATCACGCATAAATTGCGCGGCGCCCGTTTCCTCAATATAGCCCATGCCACCATGCACTTGCACGCCAAGTGAGGCAATTTCATTCGCCATATCGGAACTAAATGCTTTTGAGACAGGCGTTAGCAATTCGCTTAACGCGGCCGCCTGTGTATCATCTGTGCGCTGTGCCAAATCAATCAATATACTATTTTCATAACTAATCGCGCGGATAGCATTTGTCAGTGCCTGCATCTGCATAAGCATATGGCGAATATCGGGGTGATGAATAATAGCGACTGAATCATTGCTGTCTTTTGGCGCATCAGGGGCGCGGCCCTGTTTGCGCTCTTGCGCATAGCTAATCGCTTTTTGTGTTGCATAATCGGCAAGCCCAACACCCTGCATCGCAACCCCAAGCCGTGCATTATTCATCATGGTGAACATGCCTGCCATGCCTTTATGTTCTGGGCCAACAAGCCAACCCGTTGCGCCGCCCTTCTCACCAAAACTCATCACACAGGTTGGACTGCCATGACTGCCAAGTTTCTCTTCAACGCCAACACATTTAACATCATTTTCTATGGTTGGCTTGCCATTTTCATCAAGCAAATAGCGCGGCACAAGAAACATAGAAATGCCACGCGTGCCATTTGGCGCATCGGGCAAGCGGGCAAGCACAAGATGAACGATATTATCCACCATATTATGTTCGCCATAAGTGATGAAAATTTTTGTCCCACTTATTTTATAAGTGCCGTCTGCCTGCGGTATGGCTTTGCTACGAATAGCCCCCAAATCGGACCCCGCTTGCGGTTCGGTTAAATTCATCGTTGCCATCCATTCCCCTGTGGTTAATTTCGGCAACCAAGTGGTTTTAATTTCATCACTTGCATGCGCATCAATGGCCGTTATTGCCCCTTCGGTTAAGAGCGCGCCAATCGCAAATGACATATTGGCCGCATTCACCATTTCCCCAACAATGTTGCCAATGACATGCGGTAATGCCTGTCCGCCATAGGCTTGCGGGGCTGTTAAAGTCGGCCAACCATTTTCAACAAATTGCTTATACACATGGCGATAAGGCTCACATACTGTCACGCCTTCATCTGTTAATTGGGCGGGTTGTTTTTCACCCGCCGCATTGCTTGGCTCAATAATTTCACTTGCAAATTTACCTGCTTCTTCAAGGATAGATTGGAGCAGGTTTTCATCTAGCCCATTTGCTTCAGCCGCGAATAGTCTATCCATACCGACTTCATGCTTTAAGGTAAATAATATGTTTTGAATGGGTGCTTGATATGTCATGTCTGTGTGCTGAATGTCAGCCTGTTACGCATTTGCTGTTTATTTTACTCATTTGGCTTTACTCATTTGGTTGGCGCTTAGCTTTCGCTTGCTTGTCTTTGTGCTTCGCGCTCTTTGGCTTCTCTCTCTCGTCTCATACGGGCTAGGCGGCGTTCAAGGCTACGCACCCAACGAAAAGCATCACGGGCGACCTCATCATATTCGCCTGCTTCGCGGAATGATTTAATTGCCTCTTCATATTTGCCGAGCCTGTTTTGGGTAATGCCAAGCACAAGCCATGCATGGCCTATGCGCTTTTCAAGCTTGCCCTTTTTTATGCCCCGTTTGAGATATTTTTCAGCATTGCTCCAATCCTCATCTTGGATATAGGCTTCGCCTAATTGGACATAGAGTTTGCCCCCTTTTGATTTTTGCGCCGCATTCAAAAGCGGACGGCGTGAGCGTTTCCATTCACGCGCATGCATCCAACTATTCGCTAATAATTCCCAATTTTTTTCAGTCTTTTCAATATCGCCATTTTTCAAACCTTCATCTAAAATGCGCGCCGCTTTATAGGGATAATCATAATAAAGATATAATTGGGCGATACGGGAAAGTTCTTTACTTGTCGTTAGCATATCTTGCGCATGCATGGCTTGCTGGGCGGCAAAGCCTTTTTCCTCCATACCGCGTTCAAAATAAATGGCTGATAATTGTTGCCAAAAGGGTTTTTTGCCGGGAAATTTATCGACAACAAGTTCTAAAATTGGCAATGCTTCTTTATAGCGTTCTTGCTGTAACAAGATGGATAAAAGCACACGATACCAAGACTCTTTTGGATTCTCTGATTTTTTAAGCGCAACTTTAATATCCTTTTCGGCCCTGCCTAAATCTTCAAGCACAAGATAAATTTGCGCCCGCAAACCATAAGCAGAGGCAGGCGGGTCGTCCGTCTTTTTGAGCCACCGATTCAAATAAGCAAGTGAGCGTTTCGGCTGGTCTTCGGCAAGATAAATTTGCGCCAAGTTAAAAATAAGGTCATTTTCTACCTGCTCGGGTAAAACGCCCATATTGATAGCGCGTTCAAACGCGCGCCCTGCCCGCTCATAATCGCCTTTGTCAGCCCACACAAAGCCGATTGTTTGTTGCGCAACCCCTTTTTCATAGGGCTTATAGCGGTCACCTCTCAATATATCATTTAGCAGGTTGAGGGCTTTATCATGTTCATCATTGGTGATTGCTTCTTGGGCGGCGGTAATTTTATTAAATGCCTGCTTGCCTAGCACTTGTGAGCGTCTTGTTTTCGGCTTGCGGCGTTTGCCGTCTTGCTCTTGCGCTTGCACCTTGTCTGTACCACTTATGCCCTGTATGGCAAATGGCGCAGGCGCAAACATGACCGCCCATATAACAGCACAAAAAACAATCGCCGACGTCCTATAAGACGGCATATAGCGCGTCATAGTTTTTTTAGTTATAGTTTTTTTAGTCATGGTTTCTCTAATCATATCACCCTC
>JAPPQG010000233.1:8049-9405 GCA_028816945.1 Alphaproteobacteria bacterium | reverse complement strand
TATGGGAACACGAAAGGCCAAAGAAAAGACAAGCCAAAAGGAAAAGGCAAAGAGACAAGAGGGGGTTGAAACCCTTGATGCAGGGCTTTATGTGACGGCAACCCCGATTGGCAATGTGCGGGATATTAGTTTGCGGGCCTTGGATGTGTTAGCGGCGGCGGATATTGTCTTGTGTGAGGATATACGGGTTACAAGAAAATTATTTACGCATTATGGGCTAGCCAATAAAACAACACACAAACTAAAAGGCAAGCAGACGAGCAAATTGCGCGCCTATCACGAGCATAATGCGGCGCGTGTGCGCCCGCAAATTTTAACCCGTCTTAAAGAGGGGGCGTCAATAGCATTGGTAAGCGATGCTGGCACGCCGCTTATTTCAGACCCCGGCTATCGGCTGGTTCAACAAGCGCGGGCGGCGGGCTGTTCTGTTTTTTCTGTTCCCGGCGCGTGTGCGCCGATTGCTGCTTTGAGTTGTGCGGGCTTGCCGAGTGACAGGTTTTTCTTTTTAGGCTTTCTGCCTGTTAAAAAAACACAACGCCAAACCACCCTAAAACAATGCGCCAATATCCCCGCAACCCTTATTTTATTTGAATCCGCCCGCCGCCTGTGTGCCTTATTGCAGGATATAGAGGCTTGTTTAGGGGCGCGTGAGCTTATGGTCTGCCGTGAATTAACGAAAAAATTTGATACTGTCAAACAAGGCACAGCCGCTGACTTGCACAGTTTTTATCGCGCCCACCCACCCAAAGGGGAAATTATTGTCCTTATCGCCCCGCCCGATAAAACAAACATACCCCTAACAGAAGAAGAGGTTTTAGCTTTGCTCGCTAAAGCCCTCCCCCACCAGTCAATGAGAGAAGCGGCCGCACAAATTGCCCAATCAGCTAATTGGTCTAGGCGCGCCGTCTATCAGCTCGCCCTAAAACACAAAGCCACACTTAAAGGAAACAAATAGGAGACAGCCATGCTTATTTCCACAAACAAACAAACAGCTACTTATGTTAAAGGCTTACAAGGCGAATGGCTTGCTGCGTGGGCGTTGCGGGTGCGGGGTTGGCGGATTTTAGCGCGGCGCTGGTCTTGCCGTTTGGGCGAAGTTGATTTGATTGCGCGGCGCAGGCGATTGGTTATTTTTGTTGAAGTCAAAGCGCGCCGTGATATTGACACAGCCCTTGCCGCCCTCACAGAAAGGCAATGGCAACGCATTGAGGCGACAGCCGATATTTTTATGGCACGGCATAATGAGTTACAAGATTGCTCTTGGCGCTTTGATGCTGTGTGTATCACGCCCTATCAATGGCCCCGCCATTTTCCAGCCATTTGGCATCCATAGGCGAATAGGCTATACTTATGGCA
>JAPPQG010000233.1:5172-7986 GCA_028816945.1 Alphaproteobacteria bacterium | reverse complement strand
CTTTGATTTAGATAAGACCAATGAATAAAGACGCCTTAAAAATTGCCATTCAAATGGACCCGATTGCGGATATTGATATTCAGGGTGATACAAGTTTTGCATTAGGGCTTGCTGCCCAAGCGCGCGGGCATAAATTATTTTATTATGAACCGTCGCAACTTTGTCTGCATAATGAAAATGATACATGCGTGCTTGCCCCCTTGCAAGCTTTGACATTAGCCGATAAACAGGGCGCGCATTTTACATTAGGCCAAGCGCGTATGACAGATTTACGCACATTAGATGTTATATTGATGCGTCAAGACCCGCCTTTTAATATGGCTTATATTACGGCTAGCTATTTTTTAGACATGTTACAGCCCGATGTGCTTGTCGTTAATAACCCGACTTCTGTCCGCAATGCGCCTGAAAAACTATTCCCCCTGCAATTTAAGGGACTAGCCCCGCCAACGCTTATCACCCGCGACCACACTGCCTTGACTGAATTTCGCGCAACCTATAAAGATATTATTCTCAAACCGCTTTATGGCAATGGGGGCGCAGGTGTATTGCGTATTAAGGGGGGGGATGAAAATTTTAATGCTTTGCTCGATATGTATTTGACAAGCACAGATGAACCAATTATCGCCCAACAATATTTGCCTGCCGTTAAAGATGGCGATAAGCGCATTCTTTTAGTAGAGGGTGAAGCGGTTGGCGCACTTAATCGCCGCCCGCCTGCCGGCGATGTGCGCGCGAATTTACGTGCTGGCGGCACAGCTGAAGCAACCACACTCACGCCGCGTGATTTAGAAATTGTCGAACAGCTTGCGCCCACTTTGCGCGCAATGGGGATTATTTTTGCCGGCATTGATGTGATTGGCGATTATTTAACAGAGATAAATATTACTTCGCCAACCTGTGTGCGTCAATTTGAGAGCATAGTTGGTGTTAATCTTGCTATTGACATTTGGCAGGCGATTGAAGCCCGCTTACAAAAAGCCAATAAAGACAGTAGATAAATAAGACCCAGCTAGATTAACAAGCCCGTCAAAATGTCTGCTCATTTGTTTTGCGGTAATTTTCTTGCAATTCCAATGTATCCAAAGCAATAATGCGTTTGACATCTGACCCACGCATTTCTAATTTTGCGTGTTGTAGCCCATCAAAATCACAAAAAGAAATAACTTTCCAAAATGTTTGAAATTTAATATCTGCCGAACTGCCTTTAATCCCTAAGGCAGCTAAAATTTTCTTATTCGGGGGCATATTTTCAACCAATATATCGCCCAATTTAATTGAGACGCGTTTGGGACGGAACATATCATACTCCATTGATACTATACTTAACACTATAAATTTACACTAGCATATAAGCCGATTTGTCTAAATTGGCTTATATCTATCTTATTTGACCATATAAACAGACCATAGACAAGAATATATTGTTTTATACTTGCCCGAGCGGGCAGTTTTTCTTAACCTGTTACATGTTTGAACCCTTAACCCTTAACCCTTAACCCTTAATAATTAAGCAATAGAAGGCAATATAATAAGCAATAGAATGGTCGCCCGCATACAAACCCTCGCTTTTCAAGGCATAGAAGCCGTCAAAGTTGATGTACAAGTGCATTTATCGCCCGGCAAAATTATCTTTAATATGGTTGGCCTGCCCGATAAAGCGGTTGCTGAAAGCCGTGAGCGTGTGCGTAGCGCCTTATCAGCCATAGGGCTTGGCTTGCCGTCTGAACGCATTACAGTTAATCTTGCCCCCGCTGATTTGCCAAAAGAGGGCAGTCATTATGATTTACCGATTGCTTTGGGGTTAATGGTGGCGATGGGGGCATTGCCTGCTGAGGCGGTTGCGGATTATGTTGCGATGGGTGAATTATCCCTAGATGGGCGGATTGCCCCTGTGCCGGGCGTTTTGCCTGCGGCCATTTCGGCTATGTCTTGGGATTGCGGGCTTATTTGCCCTGCTGCTTGTGGCAGTGAGGCGGCATGGTCGGGCTTGGCGCGGGCCGAAAATAAAGGCATTATTGCGGCTGATAATCTGTTGCAAATTATCAACCATATACGCGGCACACAATTATTACCGTCTCCTGAACCACAACTCACCCCTGATGACGCCCAATTACCTGATTTAGCCGATGTGCGCGGGCAACCAAATGCCCGCAAAGCATTAGAAGTCGCCGCGGCAGGCGGGCATAATTTGCTGATGACAGGGCCACCTGGGGCCGGCAAATCCATGCTTGCGGCACGCCTTGCAAGCATTTTACCCCCTTTGACAGCACAGGAGCGGTTGGATATTAGCATGCTAGAAAGCCTGTCAGCTGGGGCAAGTGGGATAAAAATGGCGACCCGTCGTCCCTTTCGCTCACCGCACCATTCGGCAAGCATGGCCGCGTTGATTGGCGGCGGCAGACAGGCTAAGCCCGGGGAAATCTCCCTTGCGCATAATGGGGTGCTTTTCCTCGATGAATTGCCTGAATTTTCCCGCCAAACGCTTGATGCGTTGCGCCAACCGATTGAGACGGGACGGGTGGAAGTAGCGCGGGCGTCTGCCCATGTGACTTACCCGGCGCGGTTTCAACTGGTTGCTGCCATGAATCCATGCCGTTGTGGCCATGCCAATGACCCTGAACTTGCCTGCCACCGCTTGCCGCATTGTATGCAGGAATATCTTGCCCGTCTATCCGGGCCTTTGCTTGATCGGTTTGATATTCGCATTGATGTACCGCCTGTATCTTTGTCTGCTATGACAGCACGCCAAACAGGCGAGGCAAGTGCCGATATTTTGCCCCGTGTGTTAGCGGCGCGTGCCATACAAGCCAA
>JAPPQG010000233.1:3608-4874 GCA_028816945.1 Alphaproteobacteria bacterium | reverse complement strand
CCCGATAAAGAGGGTGAAAAAATGCTTAATAAACTTGTCACACAACAAACCGGCCTCACGGCGCGCGGCTTTAACCGTATATTACGGGTTGCCCGCACAGTAGCTGACCTTGACGGGGCCGCACAACCAAATGCAGGGCATATCGCGACCGCCCTTATGTGGCGTGGCCTAACCCCCATTGGTATGGGCGACAAATATGCCAAAACAGCCACTAGACGCCAATAATCAGCTAAAAATCATCGGCTAAAAATCATAAGCTGCAATGGCTGCCATGTTTAATAATTCCGATGATGTTGAGCCAATGCGGACAATTTGCACAGGTTTAGACAGGCCAATCAACATGGGGCCAATCAAAGTCGCGCCGCCTAATTCATTCAGCATTTTCGTTGAAATGCTTGCCGCGTGAATGGCGGGCATAACAAGCACATTGGCATTATCGCTTAATTTTGCGAATGGATATAATTGCCGCGCCACGCGGTTAAGGGCAACATCGGCCGACATTTCGCCATCAAATTCAAAATCGACATTGCGTGCTTCTAAAATACGCACCGCTTCACGCACATGGTGTGAGCGCTCCCCTTCGGGGTGGCCATAAGTGGAATAGGCCAAAAGGGCGACCCGCGGCTCATAGCCAAGTGCGCGCGCTGTTTGCGCGGCAATTTCAGCAATATCAGCTAATTCTTCACCGCTTGGCATATCATGGACATTTGTATCAGCAACTAAAACTGTGCGCCCACGCGCCACCATCATGCTCACCCCAATAATTGATTTGCCGGGTAGTGGGTCAATCACGGTTGTTATTTGCTCTAAAACGACCGAATAATTGCGTGTGACGCCGGTAATCATGGCGTCCGCATCGCCAAGCGCGAGCATAGAGGCACCAAATATATTGCGGTCATTGCTAACCATGCGTTCAACATCGCGATATAAAAACCCTTTGCGTTGTAGCCGTTCATAAAGATATGCCGAATAATCACCCACCCTGTCTGATTTGCTTGTATTGGCAACTTCTAAATCTGTGCGGTCGCTTAAACCGGCAATTTCCATATTCTCATGGACAATTTCCTCACGGCCAATAAGAATTGGCTCACCTAAGCCTGCATCCTTATAGGCAGCCGCCGCACGGATAACGGGTTCTTGTTCGCCTTCGGCAAAAATCATGCGTTTAGGCGAGCGGCGCACTTTATTCATAATAACTTGTAATGTGCTTGCGGTTGGGTCAAGGCGGGCGGATAGGCGTTGGCGATAGGCTTGTTTATCGACAAT
>JAPPQG010000233.1:1920-3370 GCA_028816945.1 Alphaproteobacteria bacterium | reverse complement strand
CCCCGAAAAATATAGGGAAAGCCCAAAACATTATTCACTTGATTAGGATAGTCCGACCGCCCCGTTGCCATAATCGCATCATCGCGCAACTCAGCCACTTCTTCGGGCGTGATTTCTGGGTCTGGGTTTGCCATCGCAAAAATAATTGGCTCAGCCGCCATCGATTTTACCATATTAGAAGTCAAAGCCCCTTTCACAGATAGGCCTAAAAACACATCCGCCCCCTTCATCGCCTCTTCTAATGTGCGCAATTTTGTTTTAACCATATGGGCTGATTTCCACTGATTCATGCCCTGTTTGCGCCCTTCATAAATGACGCCCTTTGTGTCGCATAAAATAGCATTTTCAGCGGGCAGGCCCATGGCTTTTAGCAATTCAAGGCAGGCAATGCCTGCCGCGCCTGCGCCATTGACGACAATTTTTGTATCTTTAATCTCGCGCTCGGTCAAATAAAGCGCGTTAATCAAACCCGCCGCACAAATAATGGCTGTGCCGTGTTGGTCGTCATGGAAAATGGGAATATCCATAATGGCGCGCAATTCTTGTTCGATAATAAAACATTCAGGTGCTTTAATATCCTCTAAATTAATACCGCCAAAAGATGGCCCCAAATAGCGCACCGCATTAACAAAGGCTTGCGTATCTTCGGTATCAATTTCTAGGTCAATAGAGTCGACATCGGCAAACCGTTTGAATAAAACCGCTTTGCCCTCCATAACAGGTTTTGAGGCTAATGCGCCTAAATTGCCAAGTCCTAAAATGGCTGTGCCATTGGAAATGACGGCAACCATATTGCCGCGTGAGGTATAATCATAAGAGGTTTCAGGGGCGGCCGCTATTTCTTCCACCGGTACGGCGACGCCGGGCGAATAGGCAAGGGATAGGTCGCGTTGGGTTGCCATAGGCTTGGTTGGATTTATCTCCAATTTGCCCGGCTGGCCGCGTGTGTGAAAGCGCAAGGCTTCGCGTTTAGAAATGGTTTTATCGGTGCTGTCGTCCATAATCGTCTCTATTTAATGGTCTTATCTTCGTTTTAAGTCTGTTTCAATAGATTATAGGGTAAGGGCAAAAGGGGCTTATGACAAGTAAAAGCGTGCTTGTGTGACTATTTTGTTCTGCTAATATGGGCTATGGCGGACAATTTGCTACCAGAAATAAAATCGGCCGATAAGGCGAATAATAGGACTCCCGCTTCGAAAACTGCCCCGACGGGTGCCGCCGCCTCTGTCACACCTATGATAGCGCAATTTTTAGCCATTAAAGAGGAACACCCCGATTATCTTTTATTTTACCGTATGGGCGATTTTTATGAATTATTTTTCCAAGATGCTTTGGATGCGGCGGCCGCATTAGATATTACTTTGACCCACCGCGGCCAACATTTAGGAAAGCCCGTTCCTATGTGCGGCGTGCCATTTCATGCGGCTGAAACCTATTTACAGCGTCTTAT
>JAPPQG010000233.1:0-1532 GCA_028816945.1 Alphaproteobacteria bacterium | reverse complement strand
GCCCAATTAGCCGCCCTTATGCCGCGCGAAGTGCTATTGCCTGAACGGCTAGATAGTCAGTTGCAGGCGCGTTTTGATGAAGTCTGCGCGGGCGCTTCTATCACGCCTTTACCAGCGGCACAAACAGGCACAACACAAGGCGTGCGGGCTTTAACGCAAGCCTATGGTGTCGATACATTAGACGGGTTTGGCACATTTAGCCGCCCCGCTTTGGCGGCCGCGGGCATGCTTGCCATTTATGTTGAATTGACCCAAATGGGTAAATATCCACAACTCAAACCGCCCAAATATGTCTCTTCAACAGGACATATGCGTTTAGACAGTGCCACCCGCAACAATTTAGAATTAACCCAAACCCTGAGTGGCAACCGTCAAGGCAGTTTGCTCTCGGCGATTGACTTGACCCAAAGTGGCGCAGGGGCGCGGCTATTGGCGGCGCGCCTATCCGCCCCCTCAACCGATATTGAACAAATAAAGGCCCGCCATTTAGCGATAGATTATTTTGCTGACTCAGCAAAGGCGCGCACCCAATTACGAGCCGATATACGCGTGCTTTTGCGCCGCCTGCCCGATATGGCGCGTTCTTTGGCGCGCTTATCACTTATGCGCGGCGGCCCACGCGACCTTGCTGCCATTCGCGACGGGATAAAAACGGCTTTTGCCATATCCCAACTTATGGCGCGCCATACGACACACCATATGAGCGAACAGACCCCACAGCCGATAGAGCGAACAGATGATATAGCAGGTGACAGAGTAGATGAGATAGTAGATGACAGAGCAGATGATATAGCAACAGAGGCCTTAAATGCAGATTTTTTGGACGAACCCCGTTTAGGCGAACTCCATGAGGCGTTGTTAGCGATTCAACCAAGCCTTGTGCGATTGGCGGATTTAGCCGCGCATTTAGATAAAGCATTGGCTGCTGAATTGCCTGTTTTGACGCGTGATGGGGGATTTATAGCGGCGGGCTATAAGGCAGAATTGGACGCAACCCATGATATTCGCAATGAACGCCGCCGCCATATTGCTGGCTTGCAAGCGGAATATGTCAAAGCAACAGGCATAAAAGCCCTAAAAGTGAAACATAATGCCGTGCTTGGCTATTATGTCGATGTGCCGTCTATGCATGGCGATAAATTGATGCGCGCACCGCATAATGAGATATTTATTCATCGCCAAACATTAGCCAATTCGGTGCGCTTTTCTACTGAAAAATTAGCCCAATTTGCCGGCGAGATTTCCCGTGCCGATGAGCGCGCTTTGGGTTTGGAATTAGCCATTTTCGACCAATTAAGTAAAGAGACATTAGAGGCCGCCCCCACCCTTTCAGCGGCGGCAGAAGCCCTTGCAGTGATTGATATTGCCACCGCACAGGCGGAACTTGCCATAACCCGCCAATGGATACGGCCCAGCATGTTTAAGGATACACGGTTTATTATCAAAGCAGGCCGTCACCCCGTTGTCGAAACCGCCCTTGCCGCGCAACAAAAAACAGTTTTTGTTGCTAATGATTGTTTATTAAATGCCGA
>JAPPQG010000061.1 GCA_028816945.1 Alphaproteobacteria bacterium | reverse complement strand
CATATCGGACAAATGTTGATTTTCTAAAAACCTGCCAAGAAATATCAACCGCCCTGCAGAAATCATCACCAACAAAAATAAAAGCAAGCCCATGAAAATCGCCCGCATTTTAGTACCATTTCTATTCGGTGTTGGCGTTTTAGCCTTATGGGAAATGCTTGTACGCATAAATAATGTGCCAATTTTTGTCCTGCCCGGCCCATGGCATATTGGCAGTGCCTTTTTTACCCATGCGGCAAGCCTTATGTCAGCATTTTGGTTCACCTTGCAAGTCACTTTAATTGCTTTTGCAAGTGCCGCCATAAGCGGCATTGGTTTAGCAATTTTATTTACCCGTTCGCGCTGGATAGAAATGACTTTATGGCCTTATATGGTGACATTGCAAGTCACACCCATTATCGCTATTGCACCACTTATTCTCATCTGGGTTGGCTTCGACAATACACGCACCGCATTAGTGATTATCGCAACCATTGTTGCCTTTTTTCCCATTCTCTCTAATACAATTTTAGGCATTCGCTCAGCCGACCCCAATCTGCGTAACCTGTTCCGCCTCTATAAGGCGAATTGGTGGCAAACGCTTTGGCGATTAGAACTAGCTTCCGCCCTGCCCTTTATTATATCAGGGGCAAAAATTGCCGGCGGGCTTGCCCTCATAGGTGCTGTTGTGGCCGAATTTGCGGCCGGTTCAGGCACAGCGACAGGCCTTGCATGGCGCATTATTGAGGCTGGCAATCGCTTGCAAATTGATAAAATGTTTGCCGCCCTATTGCTGCTCTCTCTATTGGGCATGGGTATATTTTATACATTTAGTTTCATTGGTTGGCTGTGCCTGCGCCATTGGCATAGTAGCGAACTCAACCAAGATATTTCACATAAATAAATTGTTATTTATAATAATTTACATAAAACTTGACGCCAATTTATTTTTGGCTAACATATAGCCCATTAAATAAGCAGGAGCGCAATATGGCACAACATGCCACAAAAACAGCGCGGTTTCAGGCTGTTACCGCAAATACAGTACAACAAGGCGAAGTTGTCTATTTTGCCGAAAATGGCGCATGGCAGCCGCGCCTAGACCAAGCAATTATTGTCGAAGGCAATGAAGCCGCGCAAGCCCTCCTCCAAAAAGCGCAACGACCAGATGCCGAATTATATGTCGTTAATATGTATTTATTTGAAGTTGTAAAAACAAAAAATGGCTTTAAGCCGCTCAGTGTGCGTGAGACAATTCGGGCAGCTGGCCCAACCACACGCCTCGATCTTGGCAAACAAGCGCAAGGCGAATAGGCAGAAAAGCAGAAAAGCAGAAAAGCAGAAAAGTATAAAACAAGTAGAAAAACACAAGATAGGCAAAAAGCAGAAAATAGATACGGATAGACGCACAAGATAAGCGCATAGAATAAACGCACAAGATAAACACATAGGATAGACACACAGGATAAACAGCATGTATCGTTATGATGAATTTGACCAGCAACTCGTTAATGAGCGTGTCGCCCAATTTAGCGGACAAGTCGCGCGGCGCATTAAAGGCGAACTCAGCGAAGATGCTTTCAAACCTTTGCGCTTAATGAATGGTCTTTATCTCCAACTCCATGCCTATATGCTACGCGTAGCCATTCCCTATGGCACATTGTCCGCCCGCCAAATGCGCAAACTCGCCCATATTGCCCGCACCTATGATAAAGGTTACGGCCATTTCACAACACGGCAAAATATTCAATATAATTGGCCGAAATTGGCTGAAATACCCGACATATTAAACGAATTAGCAGAGGTTGAAATGCATGCCATTCAAACTTCGGGGAATTGCATTCGCAACATCACGGCCGACCAATATGCGGGCGTCATTGAGGGCGAAGTTGAAGACCCGCGCATTACAGCTGAAATTATGCGCCAATGGTCATCTTTTCACCCTGAATTTTCTTATCTGCCGCGCAAATTCAAAATTGCTGTGACCGCACATAAAAATGACCGCGCTGCGATTCGCTTTCACGATATTGGCCTTGTTGCGGTCAAACGCGATATAGGCGAAAAAAATTATGAAATCGGCTATGAAGTCCATGTCGGCGGTGGGCTTGGCCGCACACCTTTTATTGCCAAAAAAATACGGGACTTTGTGCCGAAGGCGCAATTACTTGCTTACCTTGAAGCCATTATGCGGGTTTATAATATGCTTGGGCGGCGGGATAATTTATTTAAGGCACGGATTAAAATTCTCGTCCATGAAATTGGCGAAGATGAAATGCGCCGTCTGGTGGAAGCTGAATTTGCGCATATTGACGCGGCCAAAATATTAGCCGTGCCAAAGCAGGAATTAGACCGCATTGGTGCTTATTTTGCACCCCCAAACTACGAAAGCCTGCCCGCTGAAAGCGATATTTTAGATAAGGCACGTAGCACTGATAAGGCTTTCGACCATTGGGTGCAGACGAATATTGTCGACCATAAAATAAAAGGCTATGCGATTGTGAATATCTCTCTCAAACCAATTGGTGGTGTGCCGGGTGATGCGAATGCCGAACAAATGGACGCCATTGCGGATATTGCAAGCCAATATAGTTTAGATGAAATCCGTGTCACACATGAGCAAAATCTCGTTTTACCCTATGTTAAAAAACACGACCTAAAAAATGTCTATGACATGTTGGCCGCGCAAAATCTAGCAACCCCTAATCTTGGCCTGATTAGCGATTCTATTGCCTGCCCCGGCCTTGATTATTGCGAACTTGCCAATGCCCGCTCTATTCCGCTAGCGCAAGAAATCTCACAGCGTTTTGCCGATTTAGATAGGCAATATGATATTGGCGAGCTGAAAGTGAAAATATCGGGCTGTATCAATGCGTGCGGCCATCATCATGTCGGCCATATTGGCATATTGGGTGTCGATAAAAAGGGAACGGAGTTCTACCAGCTAAGTTTAGGCGGGGCGGGGGATGAAACGGCAAGCATAGGGCAAATAACCGGCCCTGCTTTTACGGGTGATGAAATTGTCGATGCGGTGGAAAAATTAGTGACGAGCTATATTGATTTACGCCAACCCGGCGAGCGGTTTTTAGATACATATCGCCGTGTTGGCTTAACACCTTTTAAGGAGCAATTATATGCCCCTGATTAAAGATAAACAATTTGTCGATGACCCATTTACGCAAATAGACGACCAAGCCGCTCTGCCCGATAGTCCAGTCATTGTCTCTTTGGCGCGCTTGCAAACTGAGGCGCAAACATTAGCCGCCCGCAACCAACCGCTTGGCGTTATTATTCGTGCCGATAATATCGGCAAAACAAAAGCAGGTGAAAATGTCCGCGACCTAACAGATTATTTGCCTATTTTATCGCTTGTTGCACTTGAATTTCCCGAATTCCGCAATGGGCGGGGTTTTTCTGCGGCGCGTATTTTGCGCGATGAATTGCATTTTACAGGTGAAATCCGTGCCGTTGGCGAAGTTGCATTCGACCAATGGGCTTTTATGATGCGCTGTGGGATTAACGCTTTTGAAGTTGGCGCGCATGTGACATTAGCACAATTTAGCGAAGCATTGGGTGAATTATCGAAAGCCTATCAGCCAGCCTGCGATGATAAAAAACCTATTTTATGGCGTCGATAGATTATCATTAAACACGATAGGTTAGTATCGAGTTAGATCACTATCGCGATAGGTCGATAGAAAGATAGGTTGATATCGAGATAAGTCAGTATCGAGACAGGTCAATATATGGACTGCTAGACTTGGCCTATTTGTCACCTGTTTCATCTTCCACAAATTCAGCTGTTAATTGTGTCTCTGTTGATTGTGCCTCTGTTAATTGTGCCTCTTTTAATTGTGGTGAGGCTTGTTGCCATAATTTATAATTATCATTCGCAAGCTGATTGACGGCTTTGGAAATTGGATAAGCAGCAAAATCTTCCTCTGCGGCGGGGATAAGCAATTCACTCAAACGCTCAGCCTTTTGTGGTGCCGTTGTCAGCCACCTATCCCAATTTTGTGACTCTAATATAACGGGCATACGTGCATGAATGGGCGATAAAGCCGCATTCGCCTGTGTGGTGATAATCGCGCAACTCGTTATTTTCTGCCCTTTTGCATCCACTGACTCCTCCCATAAGCCCGCCATAATAAAGGGTTCTTGGTCGCAACGGCGCACACAAAAGGGCTGTTTGTCAGATTTGCGCCATTCATAAAACGCATCGGCAGGAATCAAACATCGGCGATAGCGATAGGCATTTTTGAAAAATGGCTTTTCATGCACAGTCTCCCCTTTGGCATTATGTTGTGGTGAGTATTTTGTCTTTTGCTTTAGCGATTGTTTGAGAGGCAATTTCAGCCATTGCGGTATTAAGCCCCAATAGGCATTGACACAGGCGCGCACAGAAGCCGCTTGGCAGATAATAGCAATAGATTGGCCGGGCGCGATATTATAGCGCGGTTGAAAATGCGGCTGATTGGTGAAATCCAGCATTTGCCGCAATGATTCAGACGGTGTGATAAGAGCAAAGCGACCGCACATATCATAACCCGCCTTCCCGCTGAGGCGAAGCCTTGATATGCACTTTCTGCCCCACTTTTATACCCTGTGCCGCGGCTGTGCCGGCATTGAGTTCTAACACATAGGCAACTTCACTTTGTGAGCGTGTAGATTTATCAGAGCCTGTATCGCGGCGGGTGACAATGGTTTCAATCATGCCGTCTGCTTTAATAAAAATCATATCCAATGGTAAAATTGTATTACGCATCCAAAAGGACGCCACACGGGGATAGGGAAATATAAATAGCATGCCCTCATTGGCTGCCATTTTTGTACGAAACATAAGCCCGCGGCGTTGGGCTTGCGGCGTGTCAGCAATTTCCACCTTAAAGCGAGCAATGAGTTTGCTATTGTGTGCGCTATCGGTGCGGATTTCAATTTGCCGTATGGGCAGGCGGGCTAGTGTGCTTTCTGCCTCCTGTGCTTGCGCATGCAGCACTCGTGCCTGTGACACTCGTGTCTTTGTAAAAATAACGGTGCTAAATAAATATATAGCTAGACAGAGTAGCAAATAAAAGGATAGAAAAAAAATAGGTTTCGTGTGCATTCGTTTTCCATTACCTGTTGCCATTACCTGTTGCCATGACTTGCTTCATTTGCATCGCTTAATGAGTCACTCAATTAGGCGTATCATTGAGACGAAATTTAATTGGTTGGCCGCGGGCAGACTCCACCAATTCATCTTCCCACATAACGCGCTGCCCGCGTATCATTGTGCCAATCGGCCAACCGCATATTTTCTCACCCATAAAAGGCGACCAACCGCAACGGCTTGCTAACCAGTTTTCGCTTATTTCCCGCTTGGCTTGCAAATCGACAAAAGTTAAATCCGCATCATTGCCAATTTTTACCTCTCCCTTATTGGCAAATTGAAATAATTTATGCGCATTATAGCTTGTCAGTTCGACAAGGCGGGCAAGGGTCAGCCGCCCTTCGGCTACATGGTTCAACATAAGCGGTAATAGGGTTTGCACGCCGGGCATGCCCGAGGGCGATTGCGGATAGGGGGCGGCTTTTTCTTCTTTTGTATGGGGCGCATGGTCAGAGCCAATCACATCTACAATGCCCGTTTGCACGCCCTGCCATAGGGCGGCTTGATGCGTGGCGTCACGAATGGGCGGGTTCATTTGCGCCAAAGTGCCAAGCCTTTCATAGCAATCGGGGGCTTGTAGCGTGAGATGTTGGGGCGTGACTTCCACCGAAGCAATATCTTTATTATCGGCCAATAATGCCATTTCTTCTGCTGTGGTAACATGCAGAACATGAATTTTTTTGCCTGCTTGGCGTGCCATTTTCAATAAACGTTGTGTGGCAAGCAATGCTGTTTCCACATCACGCCACACCATATGGGTTGCTACTTTATCTTTTTCTCTTAAATCACGGCGGGCAAGCAAACGCGCTTCATCTTCGCTATGAAAAGCCGCACGGCGGGTAATATGTTGCAAAATGCGGGCAAGCCCTTCATCATCGGCAACCAATAAATTGCCTGTCGATGACCCCATAAAAACTTTCACCCCGCAGACACCGTCCATTTGTTCAAGCGCAGGCAAGTCGGCGGCATTATCATCTGTGCCACCTACATAGAAAGCAAAGTCACAATGCATACGCCCTTGCGCCCGCGCCAACTTATCGGCAATGGCTTCGGCATTTGTTGTTGGCGGGTCAGTATTTGGCATTTCAAACACAGCGGTCACCCCACCCATGACGGCGGCAAGTGAGCCGCTTTGTAAATCCTCTTTTGCGGCTAGCCCCGGCTCACGGAAATGAACTTGTGTATCAATCACACCCGGCAGAATGGTTGCCCCTTCCACAGAAATAATTTGTTTTGCCGATTCGACTGATTTGGCCGATAGGCCACCAATGGCCGCAAATTTGCCATCTTGGATAGCAATATCGACCTTTTGGCTCGTTTGGTGGGTCGCCAATGTGCCGCCCTGAATAATAATATCAAAAGACATAATCTCTCCTAACTATATTTATTTTTGCTTACAAACCGCAACCGCTCTATAATCTCTAATCTGCCATAGATAAAAACGCAAGAGAGGTTCTACACATGGCTCATTATAATAATGCCTATTATAGCAAACTCACCGACCGTACTATTGTGCGTATTCTTGGCACAGATGGAAAGGCGTTTTTGCAAGATTTAATTACCAATGATATAGCAAAATTAACGCCTGATAGCCCCATTTTTACGGCTTTGCTGACGCCACAAGGAAAATTATTGTTTGATTTTATCGTTTGGGAAAGTGCAAAAACAGAGCAAAGGGAGGCGTGCTTATGGCTAGATGCTGATAAACAAAGCACAGCACAACTCGCCAAACGGCTTAATTTCTACAAATTGCGAGCAGCCATAGAAATTGCCATAACAGATTTGCCCGTCTATGCGCTCTGGACAGAGGATAGCACACATGATCTGCCTACCCCTACCCTCCCTGCCCTGCCCGCCCTTTCTACCCCCCCTACCCTCCCTGCCCCACCACTTGTTGGATTCGCCCCCGACCCGCGCAAAACAGCACTTGGTGTGCGCTTTATCGGTGATTTACCAACACAGGAGCATTTACAAAATATTGTCGAAGCACCTCTTGCTGATTATCACGCGCATAGAATTGCTTGTGGTGTGCCACAAGGCATAGATGAATTAGGCATGGAACAAAACTTCCCATTAGAATGTAATTTCCACGAATTAAATGCTATTGATTTTCAAAAAGGTTGTTTTATCGGCCAAGAAGTGACCTCACGCATTTATCGGCGCGCGAATATACGAAAAAAAATACATGTCATTATGGCCGATACAGAATTGACACGCGGCCAACCCATTATCGCCCATATACAGGACAAAGAAACAGATAAAATGCGGCAAGTAGGCGAAGTCTGCGCCATAGCAGGACAAAAAGCCCTCGCTTTGTTAAGACAAGATAGTTTGACACACACGCTTTTTGTCAATGATAAGCCTGTCCAAATCATAAGCAAGACACATGATACATAATACATGACATAAGACACATGATACATGACATAAGACAGGTGACATATAACACATGACAAATATAACCCCCACGCCCCGTTCCACACCATGTCCATGGCCCGGCCAACATGCCGATTATATTGCCTATCATGACAATGAATGGGGTGTGCCAGAATATGATGCGCGCGCTTTATTTGAAAAACTCATGCTAGACGGTTTTCAGGCAGGCTTGTCATGGCTTACCATTTTGCGAAAACGAGATAATTTCCGCGCCGCCTTTGACGGATTTGCACCACAGAAAATCGCCCGCTATGATAAGGCAGACATAGAACGGCTTATGAAAAATGACGGCATTATTCGCCATAGGGGAAAAATTGAATCGACCATTACAGGCGCGCGGGCTTGGCTTGCTATTATGGAGAAAAAGGGCGGCTTTACAGAATTTTGTTGGCAGCATGTAAATGGCACGCCCATACAAAACCAATGGCGCACAATGGCCGAAGTGCCAAGCGAGACCCCTATGAGCCGCCAATTATCCAAAGCCCTCAAACAAGCAGGCTTTAAGTTTTGCGGGCCAGTCATTGTTTATGCCTTTGCGCAAGCCGTTGGCATGGTTAATGACCACCTTATCCATTGCCCCCGTCATTTTGCATGTGCTAACGCCTGCTAACCACCTGCTGACCGTCTGCTGACCGTCTGCTGACCGCCTGCCAGCACCTCAAAACGCCCTAAAACAGCGAAAACACCGCTCAAATAGGCCAAAATAAGCCAATAAACACCGCTTGCTAAATGCGCTACCACGCATTATAGTAGCTCTAAATAGGTGACATAGGGCAGACAATGGGGCAAACATATGATCCCACAGACAACCGCAAGTTTGGATAGGCCCAACAAGCCGAATGCCGTTATGGGTAGCCAAGCTGAAGCCATTTTAGAGCGGATGAATATCCATTATGACACGGCGCTAGAACGAGAAATGGCGCCCCTCTATACACGCGTCCAATCTGTCATCCCGCCCATTGAGTGGCCGTTTTTTGCGCCCTATATTAAAGCGATTAACCAGCTTAAGCGGGAAAAAAATGCCGTTATTTTGGCGCATAATTACCAAACGCCAGAGATTTTCCATTGCATTGCCGATGTTGTTGGCGATAGTTTGCAATTAGCACGCGAGGCGGCCAAAACCAAAGGCGATATAATTATCCAATGCGGCGTGCATTTTATGGCTGAGACTTCAAAATTGCTGAACCCAGATAAAAAAGTGCTGATACCAGATATGAAAGCGGGCTGTTCTTTGGCTGAGAGCATCAATGGGGCAGATGTGCGCGCTTTGCGGGAAGCGCATCCAAATGTACCGATTGTAACTTATGTTAATACATCGGCCGAAGTGAAAGCAGAAAGTGATATTTGCTGTACTTCATCTAATGCGGTGGCGATTGTTAATGCGATGGCGGCTGAATTTGGCACAGATGAAGTTTTATGTATCCCTGACGAATTTCTAGCCAAAAACATTGCCAAAGAAACAAATATAAAAATAATTGCTTGGAAAGGGCGTTGTGAAGTCCATGAGCGTTTTACCGCGGCCGAATTACAGCAATATCGAGCCGATGATCCGGGCCTTGTTATTATCGCTCACCCAGAATGTGCGCCCGATGTTGTTGCCGAAGCTAATTTTAGCGGTTCAACTTCTAGCATGATTAAATGGGTGCAAGATAACCAGCCAACGCGTGTATTGATGGTTACTGAATGTTCTATGAGCGATAATGTAGCCGTCGAAAATCCACACGTGCAATTTGTGCGCCCCTGTAATCTTTGCCCGCATATGAAACAAATAAGCCTACCGAAAATTTTAGAGGCATTAGTCTATGAATGCGAGGAAATTTTTGTTGATGAAAAAGTGGCAAAGCCTGCAAGGCGAGCGGTTGAACGCATGATTGCGCTTGCGTGATTGGCTTTTTGATTGATTTTTT
>JAPPQG010000223.1 GCA_028816945.1 Alphaproteobacteria bacterium | reverse complement strand
AAACCGTAGCATTGATGATATTATCGTCTCTATTAAGCAAATCGGGCAAGCCCTAGACCGTGAAAAAGAAAGCAAGCACCTTATTGCCGAGATGGTGCAGAAACAGCAAGATTTAGAAAAATTGCTAAATGGTATGAAATATCGGCCACGCGTGCTTGTCGTGCATCGGCATATGGGCGGCACCCCGCTTGCGGCAGGCACAGGCACAGCGGCCAATAATATTATTGCCCTTTCAGGCGGTGTAAATGTAGTGACGGAATTTGCCAATTATAAACCACTCACACCTGAAGCGGCGGCTGTATTTAGACCCGAACTGATTATTATTGCCGCCCCGCCTGACGACGCCATTAAAGATGAGTCCAAACTTGCAACCCACCCTGTATTTGACCAAACCCCCGCGGGTGAAAACGGCCATATTTATGTCATGGATGCCCTTGAAGTATTGGGCTTTGGCCCCCGCATTATTGATACCGCAGTTAAACTCAATCAGCTTTATCTAAATTTATAAAGCCACAATCTAAATTGCCCCTATCTAAATTGCTACTGTCTAAATTTATGAACCCGCTTGCAAAATATATCACCCTGCCAATTCTCCAAGTCAAAATTTCTGCTCTTCTCGGCTTGGCATTATTGCTTTTTCTATTGATAGTTATTTCCATGTCGGTTGGCGTATTCTCGATACCTGTTATGGATTTACTCACTGGCACACTCACACAGCAACAAGAAACTGTGCTTTATTCTATCCGCTTGCCGCGTGTGCTACTTGCTGCTCTTGTTGGTGCTTCGCTTGCCGTTTCAGGGGCAGCTATGCAAGGTCTATTCCGCAACCCGCTTGCTGACCCGGGCTTAATTGGCATTTCAAGTGGGGCTGCCTTTGCCGTTGCGATTGTGATTGTCTTATCGGGCGGGCTGATTACGGGGCTATTTGGCCTTTATGGTTTAAGCGTGGCTGCCTTTATTGGCGGGCTTTTGACCTGCTTGCTTATTTTCCGTTTTGCGCAACTAACGGGGAGTTTTTCTGTCACCTATATGCTGTTAGCGGGGATTGCCCTGAATGCGCTTGCTTTTGCAGGCACGGGCTTTCTAACCTATATGAGTGATGACCAGCAATTACGGACATTCACATTTTGGACAATGGGTAGTCTTGCAAGCGCGCTTTGGCCGTCAATTATTGTTGCGGCAACCATTATTCTCCCCGCCGCTTTTTGGCTTAGCTATAAGGCGCGTGAATTAAACATTTTGCTTTTGGGCGAACATGAAGCGCAACATTTAGGCGTTGATAGCGAACGGCTAAAACGCAGTGTCATTATTTGTACAGCCCTTTGCGTGGGCGCGGCGGTAGCGGTAAGCGGCATTATAGGATTTGTTGGGCTTGTTGTGCCGCACCTTATCCGCCTAACCATTGGGCCAGATAATCGCCTGCTTATTCCCGCCTCTGCTTTGCTTGGCGCGGCTCTCTTATTGGCTGCTGATAGTTTTGCCCGCCTTATTGTCTCACCCGCTGAAATGCCTGTTGGCATTCTTACCAGCCTTATTGGCGGCCCATTTTTTCTATGGCTACTCGTTAAACAATATGCGGGGAGGTTTGGCATATGATTACAGCTGATAATATAGGCTATAAAATCCGCAATAATATAATTTTAGAAAATGTTTCGGCACAGATTGAAAATGGCAAAATTACCGCGATTATTGGGCCAAATGGGGCGGGTAAAACGACTCTGCTTAAATGTTTAACAGGTGCGTACCATCCCAATGCGGGCGTGATAAAGCTAGACGATAAACCCCTGACGCATTACTCACTAGATATATTGTCTCGCAAACGGGCGGTCTTATCCCAATCTAACCCTATCAATTTTCCCTTTACGACTCTTGAAATTGTTATGATGGGACGCAATCCCTATGTGAAAAATAATACCGCCGCTAATGATATGGAAGTTGCCCTAGCCGCGCTTGAATCTGTCGATGCTTTGCACTTAAAAGAACGCATATTTCCAACACTTTCAGGGGGCGAACAGCAAAGAGTGCAGCTTGCCCGCGTGCTAGCGCAGTTATGGGAACAGGAAACT
This sequence comes from Alphaproteobacteria bacterium, assembly GCA_028816945.1. Lineage (GTDB taxonomy): Bacteria > Pseudomonadota > Alphaproteobacteria > RS24 > RS24 > JAPPQG01. The sequence continues at coordinate 1,370 of JAPPQG010000223.1, read as the reverse complement.
GCTTATCTGTTTTTAGATGAACCCACTTCTGCTTTAGATTTGAAACATCAACATCAATTTTTAAGTCTTGTTTGCCAATTAGCACAAGAAAAGCAATTTGCCGTATCTATTATTATGCATGATTTGGCCCTTGCCATGCGCTATACCGACCATGTGCTACTGCTTAAAAATGGCAAATTATTTGCCGCCGGCCTGCCATTGGAAGTCATTCATGCGAAAAATATAGAAAATGTATTTGAAGTGCCTGCTGACTTTGTCTTTGCAAATCGCAACGAAAAGCCTACGCAGAAGCAATATCTTTAATTTGGCGAATATAATCAGGGCCGATACCACAACAGCCACCGATAATGGTTGCGCCTTTGGCAATCCATGTTTTGGCAAATTGCGCATAGAGTTGCGGGGTTAGGTCAGGACGCAACACGCTATAATCTTCATTGGCTTTGCTCGTTTCTTTATCTTTTGGTTCAAACGCATTCGCATAAACGCCAATTTTTATGTCTTTTGTTTTTGTGTCATGCGCGCAAATCTCATGCGCTGTGTGAATCGCCTCCTCCATAATTTCAGGTTGGCTACAATTAAACAAAATCGCTTGTGGCATGGGCTTATGCGTAAAAATAGCGGCTAGTGCATCGGCCACTGTTTCCTCCGACCGCAAACAGGGGCGACCTTCTATATGTTTGCTATCGTCTAATGTCATGCTTATCCATAATGGCACGGAAATATCGGCAAAAACATTCTGCACTGTTATAACTTCCTCAATCGAGGATAAAGTCTCTGCTAAAATTAAATCGCAAGCCTGTAAATTATCGCGGAAAAGTTCTAAAATAGGTAAAGCTGTTTTTTTGTCAAAATATTGCGGCGCATAAGACCCGCAAACGGGCGGCACACTGCCCGCAATTTTTATCTGCCGTTTGCTTTTTGCTTCTGTGCGGGCTTTCATAGCCATTTCCACTGCAAGTTGCAATAAGGCCGCGCCTTTTGTTGCAAACCGCTCTTCCCCAATATGAAAGGGAACGATTGCATAGGAATTAACAGTGATAATATCGGCGCCTGCTTTGATAAAATCCATATGTGCTTGGCAGACATAATGCGGGGCTTCTAAAAGTGCCAAAGCCGACCATTCGGGCTGGCGAAAAGGTGCGCCAATCACATGGAGTTGGCGACCCATACCACCATCGAGAATTGTAATGTTAGACATTGTTAGTTTCCCCTATGGCGACCAGATTCTAAAAAGTCACAAATGGGCGTGCCGATATTTGCGCCGTGTTTAATTTCATCCCCGAAAGCAAGAAAATCTTTATTTGTAGAATTAAAGACAGGCCAAACGGGTAATTGTGCTTGGCTTTCTTGTGTGTTGCGGTTTGGATTCC
>JAPPQG010000227.1 GCA_028816945.1 Alphaproteobacteria bacterium | reverse complement strand
CATATAGCCCCATTTAGCCGTTTAACAGTTCGATATGTGGTTTGCCGTGGGCGGCGTGGAAGAAGAAGGCGGGTTGCCGATAACGTTGCGGTAAAGGGGTTTGTAGGCGGTGTTCTAAATAATCCAATGTCATGCGGGTGATAATAGGTAGGTCTAGTTTGCGGGCGGCGCGCAGGCTTAGCCAATGCAAATCTAGCAATTCGCCGCCCCCCTGTGTTTGGCCTTCATGTGCTTGGCTTTCGTGTGGCGGGTCGTCATTATGATATAATTCGCTCGCATCAACGGCAAAAAACCGCGTATCAAAACGGCGAATGCGTTTCGGGGGCGTGATAGCACGGCCAATAAAATCGATATTGTTAAGGGCAGGGCGCGCCCCTTTGGCAAAAAAACCTTGCCATGCGCTTGACCTTGTGCGCGGGCGGGCTGATTGTTTGCGGCCAATAATAAGCCCCGTTTCCTCAAATGTCTCGCGTATGGCAGCAAGGGCAAACCCCCGCAAACGCGCCTCACTCATAGAGGCAGGAACATATTGGCGCAATTTCCGCATAACAGGGGCGCGCAAATTTTCTGTAACCACAAGACGGCTATCGCATGCATCAATCGCCCCGCCGGGAAAAACAAATTTATCAGGCAGAAATTTGTGTCCGCCCGCCCGCTTCCCCATTAAAATTTTCGGCGTCTTATAACTGCTATCAATAATAATCAGCGTTGCCGCATCGCGCACACGTATATGGGGTAGGCTTTCATCGCGTGCTTCGGTTGCCGATTCCCTAAAAGCCGATTCCTTAAAATGTGTATGAAATAATGTCGTCAGCTGTGTTTTTTTCATAAGCTGGGCTTTTTGCGGCGGCTCGCCATTATTTAGCTTTCTTGCGGCGGGCGGGTCTTTTCTTTTTCCCACCTTTGGCGGCACGCTCGGCAATAAGTGCCACGCCACGCTCTAATGTTATGTCTGCTGGCTCTTCGCCTTTGGGTATGGTCGCATTGATACTGCCATGCTTAACATAAGGGCCATAACGGCCGTCTAATACATTAACGGGCTTGCCATCATCAGGGTGTGCGCCTAATTCTTTAATAAGATTGCTTGCGCGGGGATTGCGGCTGGTCTTTTTTTCAGCAAGCACAGTGACGGCACGATTGAGGCCAATGTCAAATAATTCATCAACATTTGCCAAACTAGCCGACTGTTTCCCATGTCGCAAATAAGGCCCATAACGACCCAAAGCGGCGGTTATCATATCGCCCGTTTCAGGGTGTGCGCCAATGTCACGGGGCAGGGAAAGCAATTTTAGGGCATAGTCAAGGTCTATATCGGCGACGGCTTTATCCTTCGGCAAGCCACAGCGTTTCGGCTTTTCCTCGCCCTCAATCGTTTCGCCTAATTGGACATAAGCGCCAAAACGGCCATCTTTCAAATGGACGGTCTGCCCGCTTTGCGGGTCGGTGCCAAGTTCGCGTTCAATATCGCCTTCCTTGCCTGCCTCTTGTGCAAAAGGGCGCGTAAAGCGACAATCGGGATATTCTGTGCAACCAACAAAAGCCCCATAGCGTCCTGTTTTCAAACTCAAACGCCCGCCGTCACATTTCGGGCAAGCCCCCGGGTCGCCATCGCCTGTATCTTTGAAAATATAAGGGCCAAGGGCTTCGTTGAGTGTGTCTAAAATCTGTGTATTGCGAATTTCCAAAGTCTGTGTGACGCTCGTATGGAAATCTTTCCAAAATCGGCTTAACACATCTTTATAGTCTAAATCGCCATTCGAGACTTTATCCAATTCATTTTCAAGGGCGGCGGTAAAATCATATTCTACATAACGGTCAAAAAAACTTTCTAAAAAAGACGTCACAAGCCGTCCCTTATCGTGCGGCTTGAATCTATTTTTTTCCATAAACACATAATCACGGTCGCGCAAAAGGCTTAATACGCTTGCATAAGTGGAAGGGCGGCCAATGCCAAGCTCTTCCATTTTTTTCACTAAACTTGCCTCACTATAACGCGGCGGCGGTTCAGTGAAATGCTGTTCGGGCAGGACTTTGGCAAGGTCAAGCGTCCAGCCTTGTTCTACTTGTGGCAGGCGTGTGTCATCTTCTTTATCTTTGCCATTTTTTGCATCATCCACCCCTTCTTCATAAAGTTTCAAAAAACCGGGAAAAGTTATGACCGTGCCACTTGCGCGCAACTGCGTATTTTGTGTTGCCTCGCCAATTTCAATCACTGTGCGTTGCACGCGGGCATTTTCCATTTGGCTTGCCATGCTGCGTTTCCATATAAGGTCATAAAGTTTTGCTTGGTCGTCATCTAGCAGGCGGAGGACATGTTCGGGGCGGCGGGCAAGTGAAGTTGGGCGAATGGCTTCATGGGCTTCTTGGGCGTTGGCGGCGCTTGTTTCATATTTGCGGGCTTTGTCAGGCACATAATCGGCGCCAAAATCTTCTTCAATGACTTTGCGTGTTTCTTCTATGGCTTCGGGGGCAATTTGCTGCCCGTCTGTACGCATATAAGTAATAAGACCTGTCATCTCGCCGTCAATGGCTATGCCTTCATAGAGTTTTTGTGCGGTTTGCATGGTGCGCTTGGCGTTAAAGCGCAATTTGCGGGCGGCTTCTTGTTGCAGGGTGGAAGTGGTGAAGGGGGCGGCGGGCTTGCGCTGGCCGGGCTTGCTTTCAACTTTTGTGATAGAAAAGGCGCCGCCCTCAATCGCCTTTTGTGCGGCAAGGGCGGCTTTTTCATCGGCAAGGGAAAATTTATCCAATTTTTTGCCGTCTAAATGGGTTAGCCGTGTTGGCAGATTATCGCCTTTGGGTGTTTTGAAATCGGCTGTTAGTGTCCAGTATTCGCGTGGTTTGAATTGTTCAATCTCAATTTCGCGCACACAAATAAGACGAAGCGCAACCGATTGCACCCGTCCTGCTGAGCGCGCCCCCGGCAATTTGCGCCATAAAACAGGCGATAGGTTAAAGCCAACAAGATAATCCAAAGCCCGCCTTGCAAGATAGGCATCAACCAATTTTTCATCTAATGCGCGCGGCTGTTGCATCGCCTCTAATACGGCATTGCGGGTAATGGCATTAAAGACAATGCGGCTAATTTTTTTGCCTTCTAATAATTTTTTGCGCCGCATGACTTCCAACACATGCCATGAAATAGCTTCACCCTCTCTATCGGGGTCAGTGGCAAGGAATAAATGTTCTGCTTTTTTCAAATAGTCAGCAATTTCATTTAATTGCTTATTGGCACTTGCATGCACTTCCCAAGTCATTGCAAATTCATTATCGGGATTTACAGAACCGTCTTTTTCAGGCAAATCGCGCACATGGCCATTCGAGGCAAGGACTTTATAATCCTTTCCTAGATATTTGTTAATTGTTTTCGCCTTTGCGGGCGATTCAACGATGACAAGATCCATTTGCACTCTATCTCATGTAAGCCTATTCATGTAAGCCT
>JAPPQG010000099.1 GCA_028816945.1 Alphaproteobacteria bacterium | reverse complement strand
GACATGATACAGAGAAAGAGTGAGAATTATGGCTAAAGTAATTGGTATTGATTTAGGAACGACAAATTCTTGTGTAGCCGTTATGGATGGCGACACGCCGCGTGTGATTGAAAATGCCGAAGGCACACGCACGACACCTTCTATGGTTGCATTTGGTGATAATGATGAAAAACTCATCGGCCAACCCGCTAAACGCCAAGCTGTAACCAATCCAGAAAATACATTATTTGCAGTCAAAAGATTGATTGGCCGCGCCTATAATGACCCCGCCACACAAGAAGATAAAAAAATGGTGCCTTATAAAATTATTAAGGCAAAAAATGGCGATGCATGGGTCGAAGCGCATGAAAAAGACTATTCACCAGCGCAAATCTCTGCTTTTATTTTGCAAAAAATGAAAGAAACGGCGGAAGCCTATTTAGGCGAAAAAGTCGAGCAAGCCGTTATCACTGTGCCTGCCTATTTTAATGACGCGCAACGCCAAGCGACAAAAGATGCAGGCAAAATTGCCCAATTAGATGTTTTGCGCATTATCAATGAACCAACAGCCGCTTCTTTGGCCTATGGGCTAGACAAAAAAGAAGGGCAAATAATTGTTGTTTATGATTTGGGCGGTGGCACATTTGATATTTCCATTTTGGAAATTGGCGACGGGGTTTTTGAAGTCAAAGCAACCAATGGGGATACATTTCTTGGCGGGGAAGATTTTGACATTATATTGGTGGATTATCTAGCCGATGAATTCAAAAAAGAGCATGGCGTTGATTTGCGTACCGATAAAATGGCTTTACAGCGTTTGAAAGAGGCATCTGAGAAAGCAAAAATTGAATTATCATCCTCTCTACAAACAGAAGTTAATTTGCCCTTTATTACGGCTGATGCGTCTGGGCCAAAACATTTGAATATGAAATTAACCCGCGCCACATTAGAAGGGCTTGTCGATAAGCTGATACAGCGCACACGCAAGCCATGTGAATCTGCCTTAAAAGATGCAGGCATTAAAACCTCTGAGATAAATGAAATTGTCTTGGTTGGTGGGCAAACGCGCATGCCGAAAATCCGTGAATTTGTCGAATCTGTTTTTGGCAAAAAACCAAATATAAGTGTCAATCCAGATGAGGTTGTCGCGATGGGTGCGGCCATTCAAGCGGGCGTCTTGCAGGGTGATGTTAAAGATGTCTTATTGTTAGATGTCACCCCTCTATCGCTTGGCATTGAAACATTGGGCGGTGTTTTCACAAGGCTTATTGAGCGCAATACGACCATTCCGACGAAAAAGTCGCAAATTTTCTCAACAGCCGAAGATAATCAAGCCGCGGTGACCATTTCTGTCTTACAAGGTGAGCGGGAAATGGCGCGCGATAATAAACCATTAGGCCAATTTAATTTAGAAGGCATACCGCCCGCCCCGCGTGGCACGCCGCAAATTGAGGTTAGTTTTGATATTGACGCAAATGGCATTGTCAATGTGTCCGCCACAGATAAAGCAACCAATAAAGAACAAAGCATTAGCATTAAATCATCGGGCGGTTTGTCTGAGGAAGAAATTGACACAATGGTAAAAGAAGCCGAAGCCAATGCTGAAAGCGATAAGGCAAAGCGGGAAATGGTGGAAAGCCGTAATAATGCCGAAGCCCTTATTCATGCAACGGAAAAAACCATTGCCGAGAATGAAGATAAAATTGATCTAGCAGATAGAGAGGCGGCCGAAAAAGCCGTTGCTGACCTTAAATCTGTGCTGGAAAAACAAGATGCGGCGCAAAATGAGGAAAATGACGATATAGACACGAATTATTTAGAGGATATAGAGGCGAAAAAGCAGGCCCTCAGTGAAGCAGCTATGAAAATAGGCGAAGCCATTTACAAAGCCCAACAAGAAGCCGCACAGGCAGAACAGGCCGAACAAGAAGGACAGGAGGGGCAGGAAGGCCAAGCAGGCCAAGCAGGACAGGCAGGGCAAACCGCACAGAGTGACGGGCCAAGCGGTGATAAAACGGCGGATGATGTTGTCGATGCCGATTTTGAGGAAATGCCTGAAACAAAGGAAAGCGGGGAGGCGGATAAAGGCACAGATGCTGAAACAGAGCAGAAAGCCTCTTAAACGGATTCGCACACAGATTACGGATTCTCTTATGCCCCTGCTATCTCTCCCATTATTTTATGGCCGCCTAGCCTGTCATGGCAAATTAAACGCATTATCTATTTGGCGCGTGCCTTATTATCATAGTATGGTATTTTAGCATATCCCATATGCGATAGGCGCATAGGGTCTATTCTATAATTCCCGCCCTCAATAAAGGAGGCCAAGTTTGGCAGAACGTGATTTTTATGAAATTCTTGGCATCGGGCGCAACGCCTCAAATGATGAAATTAAAAAAGCCTATCGCCAATTAGCCAAAAAATATCACCCGGACAGAAATCCGGATGACGCGGCGGCTGAACAAAATTTCAAAGAAGCGACCCAAGCCTATGAATGCTTAAAGGACGAGCAAAACCGCGCCGCTTATGACCGCTTTGGCCATGCCGCTTTCCAAAAAGGCGGGCCACAGGCAGGCGGATTCCACAATATGGGCGGCGGGTTTAGCAATATGAGCGATGTTTTTGAGGAATTTTTTGGCGGCGGAGCAAGACGCCCACGCGGGCGCCGCCGACAAGGCCCAACACGCGGCGAAGATTTACGATATGATATTACCATCACATTGGCACAAGCCTTTACAGGAGTCGGGCAAAAAATTACCCTAACCCGCGCAACCCCTTGCCAAGCCTGCAAAGGAAGCGGCGCGGCAGCAAATTCCAAACCCACAACATGCGGCCAATGTCAAGGCAGAGGCTTTGTGCGCATGCAACAAGGTTTTTTTGCTGTTGAGCGCACATGTAATGCATGCGGGGGCGCAGGGCAAGTCATTGCCAAACCCTGCACGACATGCCGCGGCAAAGGGGTCGTGCAAAAAAAACGCACCCTGTCTTTTGATGTGCCAAAAGGGGTGGAAAATGGCACACGCATTCGCTTAAATGGGGAAGGAAATGCAGGCCCGCGCGGCGGGAGTGCAGGTGATTTATATGTTTTTGTCACTGTTAAGCGACATGCTTTTTTACAGCGCGACGGAGCGAATTTATTTTGCGAAGTGCCGGTCACAATGACACAAGCCGCATTGGGCGATTCTATTGAAGTGCCGCTATTAGACGGCAAATGGATAAAAATATCTATCCCCGCAGGCGCCCAAGCAGGCCAGCAATTCCGCTTGCGCGGCAAAGGCATGCCCGTTTTAAGAGGCCGCCAAAATGGCGATTTATATGTCAAACTCAGTATTGAAACCCCGAATGCGCTGAACCGCAAGCAGAAAGACTTATTGCAAGCATTTGCCGAAAGCCTTAACCAGAAAAATTACCCCGAATGCGAAAGCTTCGCCACCCTAGCAGGCAAAACAGCAAAGGCCAGCCAAAATAGCAAG
>JAPPQG010000104.1 GCA_028816945.1 Alphaproteobacteria bacterium | reverse complement strand
CTATGTTTCCGGGCTTGCTTGCTACTTCTTTGGCGGGGCGCGCTTTGCAAGACGGTCTATGGGCGTTAGATATTATCAATTTGCGTGATTTTGGCATTGGCAAGCATAAAATTGTCGATAGCCCGCCGGCCGGCGGCGGTGCGGGCATGGTTTTGCGTGCTGATGTCGCAGGTGCTGCGCTAGATAAAACCTGTCAAGGACATGAAAATCTGCCCTGTTATGCCCTTAGCCCGCGTGGCAAGCCTTTGACACAAGATAAGATTCGCGAATTAGCAACAGGGGCAGGCGTCATTTTGCTTTGTGCGCGCTTTGAGGGCATGGATGAGCGGGTCTTATCCGCCCGCCCGATAGAGGAAATAAGCATTGGCGATTATATTTTGTCAGGCGGTGAGCCAGCCGCTTTGGTTTTATTAGATGCGGTGGTTAGGCTTTTGCCCGGCGTGATGGGCAAGGCAGAATCGGCCATTGAGGAGAGTTTTGAAAATGGGCTTTTAGAATATCCCCATTATACCAAGCCGACAATATGGGAAGGGCAAGAGATTCCCGCTATTTTAAGCTCAGGCAATCACCAAAAAATTGCCGCATGGCGGCGCACACAGGCCGAAAATATTACCCGCACCCGCCGCCCTGATTTATGGCAAAATGTAAAGAATAAGGGCAAAATATAAGCCCAAAAGGGCAAACAAAGCATGACACGCCCCGTATTTTGTGCTAATTATGATATTTGATAGATAATTTCGCAAAACATTATTGAGAAACATATTGAGGATAAGATTATGCATGTGATTGATGCGTTAAATAGCGAACATATTGCTGAAATTGCTGGTGAAAAGCAGATTCCTGATTTTCAAGCAGGCGATACGGTCAAAGTAAATGTACGGGTTAAGGAAGGATCGCGGGAGCGCATTCAGGCTTATGAAGGCGTGTGTATTGCGCGCTCAGGCAGTGGGCTGAATGCGAATTTTACCGTCCGCAAAATATCCTATGGGGAAGGTGTGGAGCGCGTCTTTCCCATTCATAGCCCATTGGTGGATAAAATTGAGATTATGCGCCGTGGGCGTGTACGCCGTGCTAAATTATATTATTTGCGTGGTCGAACAGGCAAGGCGGCGCGCATTGCTGAACGGCGCACAATGCGTAAAAATGCACCCAAGCAAGACGAACAGCCACCAACACAAAATATAGAACAAGACGCAGAACAAGATAAAACAGAAAAACATGAGTAGGTGGCAATCTCGGCGCACACCTTTGGCTGAATAATCAATCGACAAATGCAAATATAATTATTGAGGCACACATGGTAGCAACGACACTTTATGATAAAATTTGGCAAACGCATATTGTTGATGAAACAGCAGACGGTAATTGCCTTATTTATATTGACCGCCATTTAATCCATGAAGTCACAAGCCCGCAAGCCTTTGAGGGTTTGCGCTTGGCTGGCCGCTGTGTGCGCGCCCCGCATAAAACATTGGCTGTGCCTGAACATAATGTGCCAACAAGCAATCGGGCGGCAGGTGTGGCAGGCATTACGGATATAGAAAGTCGCACACAGATAGAAACACTTGCCGCAAATTGTGCTGAATTTGGCATTGAATTTATAGAGATGAATGATAAGCGGCAGGGCATTGTGCATGTCATGGGGCCTGAACAGGGCTTTACTTTGCCGGGCTTAACGATTGTTTGTGGCGATAGCCATACATCTACGCATGGCGCATTTGGGGCTTTGGCGCATGGCATTGGCACATCAGAAGTCGAACATGTGCTTGCCACCCAGACTTTACAGCAGCGCAAGGCAAAAAATTTCCGTATCCAAGTCACAGGCACCGCCCCCGCCCATATTACAGCAAAAGATATTGCCCTTGCCATTATTGGTGAAATTGGCACGGCCGGCGGCACGGGCTGTGTGTTGGAATATGCCGGCCCAGCGATTGAAGCATTAAGTGTCGAGGGACGCATGACTTTATGTAATATGTCAATTGAAGCCGGCGCGCGTGCAGGCTTAATCGCACCTGATGAAAAAACCTTTGCCTATATTAAAGACCGCCCGAAAGCCCCTAAGGGAGCAGATTGGGAGGTGGCAGTGGCGCATTGGCGCGGCTTAAAATCAGATGAGGGCGCTGTCTTTGATAAGGAAATAAGTTTAGACGCAAGCAATTTGCCACCCCTTGTCACTTGGGGGACAAGCCCGCAAGATGTTGTTGCCATTGACGGCAAAGTGCCAGACCCAGCGACTATTGAAGATGAGGGCAGGCGCAAATCTATGATACGGGCATTGGATTATATGGGGCTTGCGGCAAATATGCCGATGCAGGAGATTATGATTGACCGCGTCTTTATTGGCTCTTGCACGAATAGCCGTATTGAAGATTTGCGGGCGGCGGCGCAAGTCGTTAAAAAAATGGCGCATAGCATGGCACAGGCCAAAGTGGCGGAACGCGTCAATGCGATGGTTGTGCCGGGGTCAGGGCTTGTCAAAGCACAGGCAGAAGCCGAAGGGTTGGATAAAATTTTCACCGATGCAGGCTTTGATTGGCGCGAGCCGGGCTGTTCTATGTGTTTGGCGATGAATGCCGATAAATTGGCGCCGGGTGAGCGCTGTGCGTCGACATCGAACCGCAATTTTGAAGGTCGACAAGGACGCGGTGGGCGCACCCATTTAGTCTCACCGCAAATGGCCGCCGCCGCCGCCCTAGCAGGCCATTTTGTCGATATAAGGGAATTAGAGGGCTAGTCATGCTTGCCTGTAATGAGATGATGAATTTACATGATACAGGCATATTAAAATCTAGCGCATAATTAAAAGTTAGAGTGAAAGAGAGAGACAAAACATGCAAAAATTTACAAAACTGACAGCAATCGCTGCCCCGCTTAACATGATAAATGTTGATACGGATATGATAATTCCAAAGCAATTTTTGAAAACCATTCAGCGCGAAGGTTTGGGTAAGAATTTATTTGATGAAATGCGTTATACGGTTGAGGGAGAAGAAATTGCCGACTTTGTGCTAAACCGCCCGCCCTATCGCCAAGCAAAGATTCTCATTGGCGGGGATAATTTTGGCTGTGGGTCGAGCCGCGAACATGCGGTTTGGGCTTTATTGGATTTTGGCATTCGCTGTGTCATTGCGCCTAGTTTTGCCGATATATTTTTCAATAATTGCTTTAAGAATGGCATTTTGCCAATTATTTTACCGCAAGCAGAGATTGATAAATTGCTAGCCCTTGCTGAAAGCGAAACGGGTGAAAACAAAGAGGGTGAAAGTGAAGCCCCCGCTACATTCACCATTGATTTAGAAGCGCAAATAATCACTAGCCCGACGGGCGATACTATATCATTTGATGTAGATGCGTTCCGCAAACAATGCCTATTAGATGGGCTTGATGATATTGCCCTTACTTTGCAGAAATCAAACAAAATTGATGCTTTTGAAACAGCCAATGATAAGCAGGCTTGGGCCTAAA
>JAPPQG010000179.1 GCA_028816945.1 Alphaproteobacteria bacterium | reverse complement strand
GCTGATTGGTCTATTTTGCTAATTTGGCACTATTTCACTAATGACAGCACTAGAAATTATCGGTAAAATAGACAGAGGCTAGACCATGTAGAATAGACATGCAAAATAGATAGGTAGATAGGCGATATAACAGAAAAGCAAGGATAGATATGACAATTCATTTGCATAAAGGCGATTTGCCCGCCAATGTCACCTTTAAGGATGCCGTGGCTGTGGATACGGAGACTTTGGGGCTGAAAACAAGCCGTGATAAATTATGTCTTATTCAGCTCTCTGCTGGCGATGGCACAGCGCATATTGTTCAGTTTGACCGCAAGACTTATGATGCGCCTAATTTGAAAAAATTATTAAGCGATAATTCTGTGCTAAAAATTTTTCACTATGCCCGCTTTGATATAGCCATGCTAAAAAATTACTTACAAATAGATTGTGCGCCTCTTTGGTGTACAAAAATTGCTTCTAAACTCGCCCGCACATATACAGATAAGCATGGGCTAAAAGAATTATGCCGCGAATTAATTGGCATAGAGATTTCTAAACAGCAACAAGTCTCAGATTGGGGGGCCGAAGAACTTAGCCAAGCACAGCTCACTTATGCAGCAACGGATGTCTTACATTTACATAAAATTAAAGCCCAGTTGGAAAATATGTTAAGACGCGAAAATCGGGCGGACATGGCCGAAGCCTGTTTTGACTTTATAATTGCGCGTGCGGAAATGGATTTAGCGGGCTGGGAAGATATCGATATTTTCTCACATAAATAGATTCTTAAAACCCCATAATGAATAAATGATGAATCAATGATGAATATAACAAATCGAATTAGCCGTCTAAAACTTATTTTATACGCTAGCGCGCTTTTGCTCCTATTATTGATTATGCTTCTCATTAGAGAAAAACCGCCTAATAGTGACTTACCTATCATGGACTTAAAAAATATTATTATTGACGGTGGCGGCATAATATATGAGCCATATAGTAAAGGTAAAAATTCCAAAGGCACGCCCTATGAGATAATTGCCGCGACAGCGCGCGCCGATTTGCAGAATGAGAATATTATTTACCTAACACAGATTAAACTCACCCTTGATATGGAAACACCAGAAAAACATTCAGAAATGACCGCCCAATCAGGCATATTTCAACTTTATGATGATATATTGACGCTTGTGGGCGATATTCATATGCGTTCAGCTAATAAATATCATATGCAAACGCCACGCCTAAACATTGATTTTAGAAATGATATAGCCACAACCGAACTAATTGTAACAGGGCAAGGGCCAATGGGTGAAATTACAGCAGGGGGGCTAACCGCAAATTATGAAACGAACCATATATATTTTCATAAGCCAGTTAAAATGACCATTTATGGAGAGGCAGAAAAAGAAGGAGGCGGGAAATGACGCGTTTGTTTTTCCTATTCATATTGCCTCTATCTCTCATAGGTTTGCCCCTTATTGCATATGCGGCAGAGCAAGCACGGTTCGAAACCGACCCCACAGCCCCGATTGAAATTAACGCTGATAGGCTAGATGTTTATCGAAATGAAGCGCAAGCAATTTTTCTTGGCAATGTCATTGCCATACAAGGGCCAACAAAAATGACAAGCCATAAAGCCATACTTCATGCCAATCAAGCAGGCGATGAACTCAAAACAATCCGTGCCGAGGGCGATGTTTATTTAATCTCAGAAAATGGTAGCCAAGCAAGAGGGGATTGGGCAGAGCATAATGTTGAAGCACAAGAACTTATTTTAGGCGGCCAAGTGGTGACATTGACTGAGAATGGCAATAAATTGCGCGGCACTCAATTATTCGTAGATATGGTGACGGGCAAGGCACGGCTTATCAGTGCAGATGAACAAACAAATGGCACAAATCGGGTGCGGGGGATACTTACCATTGGCGAAGAGGCAGAAAAATGAGCCTCAGGGCTTAATGGGATCTAATAGGGTTAAAAGGGTCTAATAGATCTTATAGGATGTAATAGGTATAGTAGGGTCTAATGGGACATAATGGAGTATAATGGGGCAGAATGGAGAATTGCCAAAGTTTGATTTATGTATTAAACCATGAGAAACAAGGATATAAATGACCCAAACGCCACCACAAAACACAGATAAACCAGCCCGCCCAATAAGGCAATCTGCTCGTTCTGACGAAGGGCTAGATGTCCGCTCTATTGGCAAAGTATATGCCGAACGGGCTGTCGTATCCAATGTATCGCTCAACCTAAAACGTGGCGAAGTGTTAGGCTTGCTCGGCCCCAATGGGGCGGGTAAAACAACTTGTTTTTATATTATCACAGGCCTTATTCGTGCCGATTATGGCCAAATCATACTCAATGGCGAAAATGTAACCGCTTTGCCTATGTATCGTCGGGCGCGGCTTGGCATTGGCTATTTGCCACAAGAGGCTTCTATTTTTCGGGGCTTAACAGTTGAAGACAATATTCGCGCCATATTAGAGGCTGTGCAAAATGACCCAGTCAAACGGGAGCAAGAATTAGAAACACTTATGGCTAATTTTTCAATCTCACATTTGCGGCATATGCCCGGTCTAGCCCTTTCAGGGGGGGAAAGGCGGCGTGTTGAAATTGCCCGCACATTAGCAACAAACCCATCTTTTATATTATTAGATGAGCCATTTGCGGGGATTGACCCGGTTGCGGTAAATGATATTCACGAATTAGTCATTGCTTTGAAAAATTTTGGCATTGGCGTGCTTATCACAGATCATAATGTGCATGAAACGCTTGAAGTCATTGATAGGGCTGTTATCATTCACGATGGACAATTATTGATGGAAGGCACGCCACAAGAAATTATTGCGCATAATGAGGTTCAGCGGCTTTATTTAGGGGAGCGATTCAAAATATCATAATGTTCAAAAATGATATAGGGGCTTGCAATCAATGCGGTTTTGACAAAATATAATTTTAGTGAAAAGGAAATGAAAAGGAAATGACTATGCAAATACAAATTATTGGCAAACAGATTGAAACGGGAGATGCGTTGCGCACCCATGTCGAGCAACAAGTTGAAGCAAGCATTCAGAAATATTTTGACCGTGGCGCGCAGGTAAATATAACTTTCTCTAAACAAGGTCATATTTTCCGAGCAAACTGCCATGTACATCTCGATTCAGGCTTACAAATACAAGCCTCTGGCGAAGACTCAGACATTTATGCTAGTTTTGACAAAGGGATGATAAAAATTGAAAAACAATTACGCCGTTATAAACGCCGCCTCAAAAATCACCATAATTAGGCCGCCATATTAAATGACTGCCTAATATTATGGATGAAAATTCGTATTTATAACTGATTAGCCCGTGTCTGGCAAAGTAGCAATGAATTCATCATAATCCATTATAGTGCCAGTGGGGCCTATTTGGAATAGGAAGTGCCCGGCATCAGGAGCGTTAATCGTCAGCTTAGCATCCACCGCATCATCTGAATCTGTATTCAAGCTAAG
>JAPPQG010000154.1 GCA_028816945.1 Alphaproteobacteria bacterium | reverse complement strand
ACTCCGAACGCCGTATGGGATTGGTGAGCGAAAATTTCACCGATGCAGAAGTGATTGACCGCCTCAAAGGGTCAGCGACTATTGGCCATGTGCGCTATTCGACAACGGGTGAAACTGTTTTACGCAATGTGCAACCTTTATTTGCCGATTTAGCAGGCGGCGGTTTTGCATGCGCCCATAATGGCAATTTAACAAATGCTTTAATCTTACGGAATGAACTTGTCCGCAAGGGAGCGATTTTCCAATCCACATGCGATACAGAAACGATTTTACAATTAGTCGCCCGTAGTGATAGGGGGCGCACAATAGACAGGCTGATTGAAGCCCTATTCCAAATTCAAGGCGCATATAGTTTGATTGTGCTAACCAATAAAAAATTGATTGGCGCACGCGACCCGCTCGGCATTCGCCCGCTTGTGCTTGGCGATTTAGACGGCGCGCCCGTCTTGGCGTCAGAGACATGCGCGCTGGATATTATTGGCGCGCAATTTGTGCGGGAAGTGGAAAATGGGGAAATTATTATTATCACAACAAATGGTATAGAGAGCATTAAACCCTTTCCGCCTTGTGAGCCGCGCCCGTGCATTTTTGAATATATTTATTTCTCTCGTCCCGATTCTATTTTAGGCGGGCGCAGTGTGTATG
The DNA here is from genome assembly GCA_028816945.1 of Alphaproteobacteria bacterium. Classification (GTDB taxonomy): domain Bacteria; phylum Pseudomonadota; class Alphaproteobacteria; order RS24; family RS24; genus JAPPQG01. The sequence continues at coordinate 2,849 of JAPPQG010000154.1, read as the reverse complement.
ATTGCCGCAAAAATTTCGGCCGTGTGCTAGCGCAAGAAAGCCCCATATCAGCCGATGTTGTTATCCCCGTGCCGGATAGTGGCGTGCCAGCCGCTTTGGGCTATGCAGAGGCGGCCTCTATTCCCTTTGAAATGGGGATTATTCGCAACCATTATGTTGGCCGTACCTTTATTGACCCCGTGCAGGCGGCGCGCTTGTTGGGTGTCAAGCGCAAGCATAATCCCAATAAAGCCCATGTGGCAGGCAAGCGCGTGGTTTTGGTCGATGATTCTATTGTGCGTGGCACAACTTCGCTAAAAATTGTTGAAATGATGCATGAAGCAGGCGCCAAAGAAGTCCATATGCGGGTTGCCGCGCCGCCGATTACTCATCCCGATTTTTATGGCATTGACACGCCCGACCAACAACAATTACTTGCCGCCACACATAGTCTTGAATATATGCGCACACATATGAAAGCAGACAGTCTAGCCTTTTTAAGCATAGACGGCATGTATCACGCAATGGGGCATGCCGAAGGGCGCAATAGCGCACAACCACAATATACCGACCATTGCTTTACGGGCGAATATCCAACCCTGCTTGCCGATTTAGAAGGTGAAGGGCATATTCAACAACTCTCCCTATTGCAGGAAAAAGGCTAATGCCTAAACAGACGCCCCGTGTTGCGCTGGTAACAGGCGCAAGTCGTGGCATTGGGCGGGCGGTTGCCTTAGCCCTAGCCGCACAAGGCGCGCATGTCATATTGCTTGCCCGCACACAGGCCGATTTAGAAACTGTCTATGATGAGATTATCCGAACAGGCGGACAAGCGACAGGCACACCGTTTGATATAACCGATTATGCGGCCATTGACCGATTAGGTGGCGTGGTTGCCGAGCGTTGGGGGCGGCTTGATGCGTTGGCGGGCATTGCTGGTGTGCTTGGGCCGATTACGCCTGTCGCCCATATTGACCCGTCCGCTTTTGCGGAGGTTTTTGCCGTTAATGTGACAGCGAATGCCCGTTTGATTCGGGCTTTTGAACCACTTTTGCTTGCCTCACAGGCGGGGCGGGCTGTTTTTGCAACATCAGGCGTCGCGCAAAGTGCAAAGCCCTTTTGGGGGGCGTATGCAGCAAGCAAAGCAGCATTAGATACAATGGTGCGCTGTTGGGCGCATGAGCAAGCCAATACGGCATTGCGAATCAATCTTGTTTCGCCCGGGCCGATACGCACAGCCATGCGCGCAAAAGCCATGCCCGGCGAAGACCCAAACACACTGCCTAGCCCCGAGCAAGTGGCAAAATTATTTGTAAAACTGCTTGACCCTGCTTGGCAAGAGACAGGGCAAATTATTGACTTTAAGCCTTAATGGCACACCACATTATATGACGCGCCATATAGGCTATTGCGTGGGTGCCTGTGTTGGCGATGGCGCGCCATTTGCTATTTCATCAAAATCAAGGCAGGGGCGGACGATTTTAGCACAATAAGAGCGCGCCTGTTTAGACGAAGCCTCAAAACTAACCTCTGACACTTTATCCCCCTCTATCCAAAAGGCGACCCGACAGCCGCGCTCCACCACATCAAATGAGTCAAAATGCATGTATGCCGATACCCAACCATGACAGGCGCGGTGATAGAAAGGATAGCCGCAGGACGCATAAAAATAAGGGAAATAATCTGCATGAATGCGGGTGGTTTTGCGTATGTAGGATAAAACCTGCTTTTCATCAGGCAAGGCGACTGTGGCATCGGGCAAGCCCGCACAAATAAGTAATTGCGCCGTCTCCATGCCGCGCAAGTCTTTTGCTGCCTGTTTTAAGGTCTCATCCGTGCGTGCCTGCATGCCACCACACGCCACCAAGCCCACACAAGCAAGCCCACTTAAAGCCACTATAACCAACCGTCTCATAATATAAATATATCCCCCTCACCCCCAGTTGCAAGTGTGAAATGACGCATTTATCTAAATGTATTTATCTAAATATGGCTCATTTGCCTAAATAAAAGATTGATCGCTACACCGATTCGAGTAATTTTGACCTATGTTAGATCGAATCGGCTTTTCAGAGAAAAATATCACACTCATCCCATATTGGCGGGGGCATAATGTTCGCCTATATCTTGGCGATATTATAGACACATTAGCACATTTACCCGATGAATGCGCGGATTTAATTTTTGCCGACCCACCCTATAATCTGTCTAATGGTGGTTTTTCTTGCCATGCAGGCAAACGGGTTAGTGTTGATAAAGGTGATTGGGATAAAAGCGCAGGCGTTGAAAATGATTTTAATTTTCATCAAAAATGGATTGCTGCCTGCAAGCGCGTCTTAAAACCAAATGGGTCACTTTGGGTATCAGGCACATATCATTCAATTTATGCTTGTGGCTTTGCTCTGCAAGCGCAAGGCTGGCATATTATCAATGATATTAGCTGGTTCAAGCCGAATGCCGCGCCTAATCTGTCATGCCGTATGTTCACAGCAAGCCATGAAACATTGCTCTGGGCGCGCAAAGATAAAAAAGCAAAGCATTGTTTTAATTATGAAACTATGCGTCATGGGGATTGGGCAGGGGATTATCTTAAAAAACCGAATACGCAAATGCGGAGTGTTTGGGCAATTGGCACACCAAAGCGCGGAGAAAAAGCGCATGGCAAACACCCAACACAAAAGCCCCTTGCCCTTATGGAGCGCATTATCCGTGCTAGTAGTAATAAAGGCGACCTTGTGCTTGACCCATTTTGTGGTAGTGCAACAACGGGCGTTGCCGCCCTGCAAAATGGCCGCCAATTTATCGGTATAGATAATAATAAAATGTTTTTGCAAACCCTCGCCAAACCAAGACTAAAAGAAGTGCTGAAC
>JAPPQG010000155.1:2291-3523 GCA_028816945.1 Alphaproteobacteria bacterium | reverse complement strand
GCTATTGGGGCATGACCTGCTTTACCGCATTATTTTAGAAAGCCCATTTTGGAATCCATGAGCCTTTGTGACTTACTGCTTATTTTATGCTGAAATAATAATTGATTCAAGATTATATTAGGTGAAAATACAGGCTTGCCTTTTCCTGTGCTTTTTTAAGTGTTTTGGCTTTATTGCGTCCAAGACTCTGTATTGAGGATTTCGCGGCGGATGAATTGGTCGGCATGCAGGGCTGTTAATTTAGGTGATATTTCCACAGGCACATGTCCCATGCCGGGATAGCTTATCAATTCTGAAGCCGGGATATGGGCGCGCATACGGCGGCCATATTTGAGCGGCACTAAAATATCTTCCTCCCCCCATAATAAAAGGGTTGGCGCGATAATACCGCCGATAAAAATATCTAGCGGGTCTTCTTGGGTGCGTTGTTCTAATTGTTTGAAAACAGCCTCTCGATTGCCAACATGGAGGAGCAAATCATAATAGCGGTCGACTAATTTTTTATTCACCGCCACCGGCGTGCCATAGGCAGCAAGCACGCTTTCTTCAACAATGCCATAGGGTGTGATATAGCGCATAAGGCGGGAGACGCCCGGCCAATTTGCAAGTTTGAGAAAACCTTTATTTTTATCCGCCTCGTCTCGTTTTAGACCGCTTGCGCCAATCAGCACAAGCCCTCGCACTTGCTCTCGATGCTCTAACGCATATTGTAGGGCGACTGAGCCGCCAAGTGAAATGCCGATGAGAATAAATTTATCAATTTTAAGTTGCGATGTTACTTCTTGCACAAAGCGGCTCATAGCTTGGCGGCTATAATTTTCATCTGGCACGGGGCCGGTAATGCCATGCCCCGGCAAATCCATTGTTATCATTCGATAGCGATCCCCTAATTCAGCAACCCATGGCTCCCAACTATGTAATGAGCCATTATCGCCGTGAATCAAAACCATAACAGGTCCGTCTTGATTGCCCTGATCGCGCACATGCGCCATGCGATAATTAGACAAAGGCAGAAAAATAGACGCATCATTGGCATATTTGGCAATGATTTCTGAGCGCGGCTTATCAGGCACAATAAATAATGTTGAGATGAAAAAAAGCAAGACAAGTAAAAATGACGTGCTGAAAAAAAGAATTATAAAAACCCGTATTGTAAAGGATTTAACAGTGTCGGTAATTGCTCTTGCGGGTCTAGCATTTTTACTCATTGCATACTCACATATTACTATTTC
>JAPPQG010000155.1:0-1530 GCA_028816945.1 Alphaproteobacteria bacterium | reverse complement strand
GCTTTGTCTGGTTTTCTGCATACGGCCATTCTCAATAAAACACGGTTAGAGGAAGTTATTGCCAGCCATTTAGCTGAAAAACTTGGCAATAGTGAAGTTACGGCCTGCACGCTTGTAGAAAATTTTACAGCCGCCTTTGCTGACGACCAACATATTGCCGGCGCGATACGCGCCGATATTATGGCTGTCCATGATAGAGACCCCGCGTGTCGTTCCTATCTTGACCCTGTTTTATTTTTCAAAGGCTTTTTAGCATTGCAAACTTATCGCGCCGCCCATTGGCTTGTCACACATGGCCGCTATGGCATGGCGGCTTATCTGCAAGCGCGCGCGTCGGAAGTTTTTGGCGCCGATATTCACCCCGCGGCAAAAATTGGCAAAGGCATTATGATTGACCATGCAACAGGTGTTGTGATTGGCGAGACCTCTATTATAGGGGATAATGTATCCATGCTACATGGTGTGACATTGGGCGGCATTGGCAAAAAAGGCGGCGACCGTCACCCTAAAATTGGCAATGGCGTGCTGATTAGTGTTGGGGCAAAAGTGCTAGGCAATATCCATGTGGGGGATTGTGCAAAAATTGGCGCCGGCAGTGTGGTTTTGACAGATGTACCAGCCTATTCAACGGCTGTTGGTGTGCCGGCTAAAATTCTTGGCAAAGTATCCACAGCTGAACCATCGCGTGAAATGGATCATTCTTTGGATACATGAGTGGGTTTTGGATACATAAATAGGCTTTGAATAAAGCAGATAGATATTTATAATAAAGCAGATAGATATTTATAATTATGTATCAGCGAAACAGTAAATTATTAAGTATGGAGAGTTATTGTGAATAATGATGAGATATTAAGCGTGCAAACCTATTTACGCAACAAATTCCAATTAGACAATATCACATTAAAACGTGGTGCGCTTGCCGATGAGGTGGAAGTGCTTATTGGCGATGAATTTATTGGCACACTTATGCGCGATGATGAAGAGGGCGAGATAAGCTATAATTTTTCAATGGCTATTCTCGATTTTGATTTAACAGAGCAAGAGCAGCAGGAACCATCGGCATGAGCATTTATGCGCTTGGTGATAAATCACCCCGCTTGCCTGCTAATGATAAATACTGGATAGCCCCGAATGCGCAAGTCATTGGCGATGTTGTGCTAGCGGAAAATACAAGCATTTGGTTTGGCTGTGTGTTGCGTGGCGATATTGAGCGCATTAGCATTGGCGCAAATTCAAATATACAAGATAATTCTGTGCTGCATACAGACGCAGGCTACCCGCTAACAGTTGGGGAAAATAATGTTATCGGCCATTTGGTTATGTTGCATGGTTGCACAATCGGCAATGATACGCTTATCGGCATTGGGGCAACTGTCTTAAATGGGGCTAGGATTGGCAATCATTGTTTGATTGGCGCGCATGCGCTTGTCCCTGAAAATATGGAAATAGAGGATAATTCGCTTGTGCTTGGCGCGCCGGCAAAAATTGTTAAACCATTGCCAACAAAATATATTGATGAAATCAAAG
>JAPPQG010000202.1 GCA_028816945.1 Alphaproteobacteria bacterium | reverse complement strand
AATTTAAGGCGCGGTTGCAAAGCAGCAAAATGTGGCAGGCGGACAAATTGATATAAAGCAGCAATGACAACGGACTCGGTCCGTGACTCAGTCCGTGACTCAGTCCGTGACTCAGTCCGCGGCATTGTCTGTTGCTGGGCCCGCGACTCGGTCTGCTGCTGTGGCACTTGTGCCTGTGCCTGTGGCACTTGCGGCGAGGATGGGTGCTGTTTATCTATCTGCATAGTGATATAAAATGGCTTTTTTTGCGCCTCGTTGCAAGCCATAAAAAACACTAGCAAATAGCCCATATTTTTGCTATAAAGCCCATGCTATTTGGTGTGCTATTGCTTTGGCCGGTATAGCTCAGTTGGTAGAGCATCTGATTTGTAATCAGAGGGTCCGCGGTTCAAGTCCGTGTGCCGGCACCACAGCAAATACTAGCTATTATTTATTGTCGCAAATGAAACAAAATATAACCGATATTTATCTTATTACTGGCGGGCAATATCACGATATTGATTATGCACGGCTGGCTTTGCTTAATTTGCTTGCTGAATACCCCCATGTGCGTGTGCGTGTGGCGGCCGATTATACGCAGTTGGAAGCATTGGCGGAGGCGGATGGTTTGATTAGCTATAGTTGCAATCTCATTCCGCCCGCCGCGCAAATGCCCCACTTAACAGATTTTCTCAAAAAGGGTGGTAAATGGCTTGCCCTGCATGGCACAAATTCTATTTTAGCGCAAAATGACGAAGGGCGTTGGTTTGCGCCCGAAGATGAAACGGGCTTTATGGCTTTGCTCGGTAGCCAATTTGCCGCACACCCGCCCATTGCCCCCTATCAAATTAAAGTTGAAAAGCCAAATGACCCGCTCCTTGAAGGGCTTGGCGATTTCACCGTTGAAGGGGGCGATGAACTTTATTATATGCGGCTTTATGGGGAGATTGAGGTTTTGCTATCGGCCAAAAGTCAAGGGGCGGCGCGTGGTTTTGTTGAACGGACATGGTCTGAAAATGCCTTGCATCCCGTTTTATACCGCAAAACATATGGCAAGGGCGAAATTGTTTATTTCACGCTCGGCCACCGCCGCGGGCATTATGATATGCGCCCGCTTATTGACTATTATCCAGAAATTGAGCATGGTGCATGGGAGAATGACACCTATATGGAAATTTTGCGCCGTGCGATTGCATGGACGACAAATGAATAATGATTTGGAGAGACAGATGAAAAGACTAGATAATAAAATTGCCATTGTAACAGGTGCCGCAGACGGCATGGGCGAGGCGATTGTGAAATTATTTGCCGCTGAGGGCGCGCAGCTTATTGCAATGGATATTGATGCGGATAAGCTCAAACAAGCGCATGCGGGCGGAAATGAAAACATAAAACTTATCGCAAGCGATGTAACCCGCCCGCAAGTAGCGGACGAAGCCATTGGCGAAGCGGTCAATGCGTTTGGCGGGCTTGATATTCTTGTGAATTGTGCGGGCGTGGTGGAATATGAAAATGTCGAAGTCATGCGTGATGATAATTGGCAACGCACATTAGATGTCAATTTGAATGCTGTTTTTAGTCTGTGCCGTAAAGCGATTCCGCAAATGCGTAAGCGCAAAGGCGGGCGCATTATCAATATCGCCTCTATCAATGCCTATGTTGTCGCCCCCGGGCTTGCTGCCTATGCAGCCTCTAAACACGGCATAGCGGGGCTGACAAAAACTTTGGCTGTCGAATTAGGCCCCGACAATATTACGGCAAATTATATCAACCCCGGCGCGATATTAACGGGCATGACAAGACCGCTTATGGAAGACCCTGAAACAAAAGCCCTGTTTGAAAGTTTTGCCGTCTTGCCGAAAATGGGCATGCCCGATGATATTGCCAAAGGCGCATTATTCCTAGCCTCCGAAGATGCTGCCTTTATCACAGGGCATGGCCTAACTATTGATGGCGGCTTTCTTGCCAAAGTGAAATAATAAAGTGAAATAGTAGAATTATTTTTGGCCGTTTAGGTAGCGGTCTAGTTCGCGGTGGAAGTGGCGCAAGCGGTCTTCTTGTTCGCACCATAGCGGGCCTTTGAAGCCGCGGGACTTGACCCCTTGCTGCACACAAGAGACGAGTTCAACATCTTGGTCTAGCACTTCGCCTAAATCGGCGCGCTCATCCACCGCAAAATGTTCAATATCGGGGCGCAACTGGCCTGTCACATCGGTGTCTTTTGGCAAGCCCATCCACCCCGGCACAGTATAATCGGGGTCATCCACATAGCGAAACAGGGTCATATTATCATAATAAAACCGTTCAGGGTCGGTTGGGTGCGGCACAAAGCGCATAATGAAAACGCCTTCTGGGTGCATGCCGATTTGCACATTGGGGAAAAATCCTGTCGCCCAACTATCGGTTAATTGCCCGTCTGTGAATTTATCATAATGGGTGAGTTTGAGTTTTTTGCCGCGCGCCCGTTTGGCTTGTTGGATGGCGGCGCGCACTTCTTGTGCTGACCCTTTGAATTGTTTGGGGTCAATGCCTGATTCGGCCATCATAAATTCTTGATAGGGGTCGATAGTTGTTTGGTCGGCTAGGCGGTGTGATTTGACGCCAATCGGCACAATCATACGGCTAAACCCGTTCGGGTAAAGGTCGACTTGGCTGAAATCCTCCATCACGCCTTGCGTTTGCGGGTGAATATGCGGCAAGTGATAGGTTTCATAAAACGCATCAACGCCTGTTTTCCAATTCGCCTGCCATTCGCTACGGACATGGCGGACAACATGCATTTTATCAATTTCATAATTTTCAATATAATTTTCAGGCAAGCCAATCCATTCTTTTAGGGGCGGTGCTTTGGCGTCCATATTCACAAAAATAAGCCCGCCAATAATATCGCAACGCACTTGCGTTAGCCCGGGCCTGTGTTGGATAATTTCCTTATCATAAGTTTCTTCATCCGTGATAGAAGCAAGCGTGCCGTCACAATTAAATTGCCAACTATGAAAGGGACAGGTAAATTTCGGCACACTGCCATGCTCTATTTGGCAAACACGATTGGCGCGGTGCGGGCAGACATTATAAAAGGCTTTGATAGAATTATCTTCCTGCCGAACAATGAGAAATTCCTCATGCCCGTGTTGGAAAGTAATAAAATCGCCCGCCTCTTTTATATCAGTCGTGACACCGACTAACAGCCAGACACGCGGCCATAAAAATTCCCATTCCTTTTCCATAAATTCACGCGCATGATAACGCGCGGGATTGACAATATCTAACCCCAAATCAGACGGCCGATTTTGTTTGGCCTCTAATGAATCCGCGGGTGCGCCCAGTTCCATCGGCCATTTGACATGCAAAGATTCAGACATATTGCCCCCTATCTAATGCTTATATTTAGTGCGCCCTTAAATAACGCAATCCGCCCATATGCTACGACCGCCTATCTGTTTCGTCAAGCCTCTATTATAGACAAACCCATGCGCGGGAAATGGACGGCCATTGGCTGTTTTCTGCTTGATTTAGACTTTTCATTTATTCAATCAACTCATTGACAA
>JAPPQG010000237.1:313-3540 GCA_028816945.1 Alphaproteobacteria bacterium | reverse complement strand
CCAACCCGTCTTATGAAACGCGCCTCTTAAAAGCCGAGCAAGTACGCATACAAGGTCGCCTTGTTGGGCTTATTCGCAAATACTAGTAACACACGCTAGCGCATCCAAAGCCTAACGCTCTTGCTTTGTTTTGCACGGTGGCGGCCGCCGCGTTCACGGCCAAGTTTCCTGCTCGTCCAACTCTGCGTTTTGCGGTTAAAAGTAAGTTCTGTCACATAATCAGCGCGCCAATTTCTGCGGTCAAAGACGGCCGCTTCACAATCTCGATAATCGGACGGGCGCAAGCGGGCCGTTGTAATTATTATTTCTGCCTTATCGCAAAATTGTTTGACTTGCGCGCGTTCTCTCACCCGCACAATCAGCTTATTATTTGCAAGACTTAATACGCAAATATCCTCACGGCATATTGTTTGCGCCTGTTTAATCGCCCGCCTATCGCCGTCTCGTAAGAGCCAATTTTTCGGCACATAATTATCAGCACGCCTCGACATGACTGCTAATTTGCCGTCTGCCTGTCTTGCCGCAATATGATAGCCTATGCCATGCACAAGCACATCGGGCGCGGCACTTTTACCAAGTAAAAAACAAGAAACGATAAGCGGGATAAATCCAAGCAAACGGATACGGTCTTTATGCAAACACAGCCAAACAAGCGCAAAAGAAAAAAGAGGCAAACTAACAGGCGGGGATGCAGGCAGATATAAAACCGCACGCGGGGAATCGGTGACATAAGCGGCACTTGCAAGAACTTGCCTTATGCCCTCCTCCATAAAAGCCAAAAGAGGGGCCTCTGCCCCAAATGGCATAAGCAACATAGCACAAAGCGCGGCGGGCATAATCACTAGCCCCAAAATAGGAATCGCAAGCAGGTTCGCCGCCAAACCATAAATAGCCACATAGTTAAAATGATACGCCCCGACAAAGCCCGTGACGCCACCCGCAATCAAACTCGTTATCAGTAAAGTGAGGAAATAGAGAATCACCCGCCGCCCCCAAAGTTCAGCTAAGCCAATTCGCTTTTGTCGCCGCTTTTGTGGCCCCATTTTAGGCCATGGCAATAAGCGCGCCCGCGTATAGGTTTGGTAAAAAGCAACCAATGCAATAACAGCAGCAAACGACATTTGAAAACTTGCAAGCATAATACTATGCGGTGCTAAAATCAGCACAATCAAAGCAGCAAGCGCAACATTGCGCATGGTTAAAGCGGCACGCCCTAACATAATGGCAACAAAAACAAGGGTAATCATAATAAAGGCGCGTTGCGTTGCCACACTTGCGCCTGAGACAAATAAATAGCCCACCGCGCCGATAAGGGCTATGCCCGCGCAAAAAGGGCGTATCGAATAGCGTTGCGCGAAAACAGGAAATAAAGCACAGAAAAGACGCATAACACCATAAATTGTGCCAGCAATAAGGGCCATATGCATGCCTGAAATCGCCAACATATGCGCCAAGCCGCTTGCTCTTAATAATTCACGGTCAGCAGGTTTGATACGGCCGCGAATGCCCGTAATCAAAGCAACTGCAATCCCGCCTTCATTAACCGACATGCTCTCTGCAAAACGCGCCGCAAGGGCTAAACGAAAGCGGGCAAGACGAGAGGCCATAGTCAATTCATCAGGGCAGGTGACATTATCTATCTCACGCAAAAAGCCACGCGCCCCTTCTTTTTTGAAATGAGCGGTAAAGCGCGGGTCATAGCCAGACGGCCAATCAGGGCCGCCCAATGGCGTAAGCCGTGCCGTGCCACTAAACACACAGCCCGGCAAAAGCGTTTGACTAAATAGGCGTTTGCCATAAAGCCTAACCCTGTGCGGTCTGTCATCGGCAAACAGGCCGCGAATATATGTTGGCTCGATAATTAGCAAACTCCCATTGCTACGCGGCTCTGACCAACGCACAAAGCCGCTTATTTTGGCCTCTGGTAAAACACGGCTTAACATTGGCGCATCGCTTGCTTGTGTGCGCAACTGCGCCCATGAAAAACCCGCCGCTATCATAAATAAAATAATCGCCACTTGCCGTATGCCATTTGTTTCAAAGCGCAACATCACAGCAAGAGCAAGACCCGTAATAAGCAAAGCGGGAATTGTTGGCGGCTCACTTGGCAAAGCAAAATAGATTATTAGACCAATGCCGAAATAGACGGGGAGAAAAAGAAAAAATTGGCCAGCATTGGCATGTGAATTGGCATGTGAAAAGGCGGGCGAAAAAGCCAAGCCGAAGCGGTGCAGGCCATAGGACGCCCATTGTGTTAAACCATCTAAATATGCGCTTGCACGCATTAAGCCCCCCTTTATTCGAGTCATATTTATTAGACTTTACCCGTTATGGCGAATTTGTGCTAATAATATCGTATCTAACATATAAGCGATTTAAGCGAATGATGAATGAATGAATGACAAGCCCAACCAGACGCCCTCTATTGTAACCCGTTTTGCGCCCTCGCCTACGGGCTTTTTGCATATTGGCGGGGCGCGAACAGCCCTGTTTAATTGGGCTTTTGCGCGCCATTATGGCGGCAAATTCCTGCTCCGCATTGAAGATACAGACCGCGCCCGCTCAACCATCGAGGCCATTGAGGCTATTTTGGACGGCTTGGCATGGCTAGAAATAGAAGCAGATGAGAAGCCTGTATTCCAACACAAAAATGCCGCCCGCCATATTGAAGTGGCGAATCAATTACTCGCGGCGGGGCAGGCATATAAATGCACTTGTACAGAAGAGGAACTTGCGGCTATGCGGGACAAAGCCCGTGCCGAAGGTCGCCCACCGCGCTATGACGGCACATGTCGCAACCGTTCGGCCGACGATATATCACAAAATGTCCCTTTTGCTGTGCGTTTCAAAGCACCGCAAACCGATAAAACAATTATCAATGATAAAGTGCAGGGGCAAGTGGCGGTTGCCAATGAACAGATTGATGATTTTATTTTACTGCGTTCAAACGGCCAACCTACTTATATGCTGTCTGTTGTGGTCGATGATTATGATATGGGAATTACCCATATTATTCGTGGCGACGATCATTTGACGAATGCCGTAAAGCAACAACAAATTTATCAAGCCCTCGATTGGCCTGTGCCTATTTTTGCGCATATCCCCCTTATTCACGGGGCGGACGGGGCAAAACTTTCAAAACGGCATGGCGCGGTAAGTGTCCTTGAATATCGTAATGAGGGTTATTTATCCGAAGCCATGCGTAATTATCTTGCACGGCTTAGTTT
>JAPPQG010000237.1:0-303 GCA_028816945.1 Alphaproteobacteria bacterium | reverse complement strand
GGCGCGGTAAGTGTCCTTGACTATCGCCTGCGCTATTTACCCGAAGCCATGCGTAATTATCTTGCACGGCTTGGCTGGAGTCATGGGGATGATGAAATTTTTACCACAGAGCAATTTGTAAAATGGTTCGGCTTGGATGCGATTGGCAAATCCCCCGCCCGCTTTGATATGGATAAGCTCAATCATCTAAACACGCACTACATACGCAACGCCGATGACAAGCGACTTGTTGATATTATACTAAAAAGTGACTCACAAGCCGCCCAATATAAAGAAAAATTACTAAAAGCCATGCCCGCCCTA
>JAPPQG010000102.1 GCA_028816945.1 Alphaproteobacteria bacterium | reverse complement strand
ATTTAGTGCGGCGTTTTGGCACAGACGCACAGCGCAAGCAATTACCGCTCTTTGATAAAAATGATGTTAGCCGTATAAAACAAGCACAGCCAAAGAAACATAAAGAGGTTTTAGCTATGAGGGAGGCTGCGCTCCAAGCAGCTAGGGAAAGTGAGTGATGTTAAGCAATTTACGGCACCTTTTAGGTTTGCTTCTAATGATTGGATTAGTTGGCTTATTGCCTAATATAGGCGCAAAGGCACAAATGGGGAAAAATATAAGTAAAAGTGAAGGCGTTATAAATATCAGCAAAGGTATAAAGAGTGTGCAACAAGCACGGCAAGATTGGACGATACAATGTCAAGGTTGCCATGGCGTAAAAGCAAAAGGTTTTGAAAGTGGGACACCAAGAATGAATGGACAAGTGAGTAAATTTTTAGGATTAGAAGGCGGGCGTGCCTATCTCGCGCAAGTGCCGGGCGTAGCAAATGCGCCTCTCTCTAATGCACGCCTTGCCAATGTTATGAATTGGACGCTGGTCGAATTTGACCCAAAACATATCCCTGCCGATAGCGCACCCTATACAGCAGAGGAAATTGGCTTGTTAAGAAAAACGCCGCTTTTTTTGGACTCAGCAGATGTAAGACAAAACATATTATCACAAATGGAATAAGTTATTTCAAGTTTGCGTATGCGTATAATGTAAAACAGACAAATTGTCATAACGGAAACTCTGGAAGGAGAATAGACATGGAATATAAATCGATTAAATTTAGCCAAATGGCTTGGGCGGCTTTTGCTATGCTTATATGCGTGAGCTTTAACGCACAAGCACAAGAGGTCGGCAATGTCTTTACGGACGAAATTATTGTGACAGCGCAAAAACGCGAGCAAAATCTGCAAGATGTGGGTATTGCTGTGACCGCTATAACAGGCGAGCAAATGCAAGCTTTGGGCTATACAAATGCACAAGAAATTACCGCTTTGGCACCGGGTGTCAGCACAATTCAGCCTAATGGCGAGGCCAATTATGCGATTAGCATTCGTGGTGTCGGCAATAGTGATTTTATCACAAATGTGGAAAGTCCGATTGCTGTTTATGTGGATGAAGTCTATATCAGCCAAATGTCAGGGGCGGGCTTTATGCTATTTGATATGGAACGCGCCGAAGTATTGCGCGGCCCACAAGGCACTTTATTTGGCCGTAATGCGACAGGTGGTCTCGTCCAATATGTCACCGTCAAACCAAGCCAAGAAGCAGGCGGTTATAGTAGTTTTACTTATGGCGAATATAACCAAATAAAATATCAAGGTGCTGTTGGTGTGCCACTTACAGATAGATTGTCTATGCGCTTTTCAGGGGCTTTGCACCAACGCGATGGCTATATTGAAAACCGTGAACACCCTGATTTGAATTTGAATAATGCCAATGAATTTGCTGGCCGTGTGCAGTTGCTATGGGAAGGCGAAGATTGGGATGTTTTATTAAATATGCGACAAGGTCGCCAAGATATTCGAACAGGCTTTTTCCAACATGCTTCATCAGTTGAGACGGGCCAATTAACACCGGGACGGGTTAATCCTTATTTGGAAGATACAAATGGCATGCTTGGCTATATCGATAATGATGGCGATGCATATGCAGGTGATTATGATTTTACAGGCCATAATGACTTGGAAACAAAAGGCTATTCAGCAACTTTGACATGGCAAGGCGAGTCGATGAAATTTATCAGTATTACCGATTACTCAACCACAGAAAGCGATTATATTGAGGATACGGATGCTTCACCTGATGATTATTTTAGATTTTTCCTAACCACTGATGCGGAGCAATTCTCACAAGAAATGCGCCTCGAAGGGGGTACGGATAATGCGCGTTGGGTGGCAGGTGTCTATTACCTTGATATAGATATAGATGATTCCAATGGTGCCATAGCCCCCGGCTTAATGCGGGATTATTATTCGGCAATTTGTACAGGTTTTCCGGGTAGCAGACCGGATCCGGCAACAATTTGTGATTCCGGTTTCCTCGGAGGCGCATTGGATGGTGCGACTGTTGGTGCCTTTAACCCAGGCGGGGACATTGTTAATGAACAACATGGCCTTTTAAGTCCCTATACAACAACAAGCGAAAGCTGGTCTATATTCGGGCAATATGAACACGAGCTGAGCGATGCGCTGACATTCATTATCGGCGGGCGTTGGATTAGCGAAGAAAAAGAGCATGATTTTCGCAATTTAGAAGTCGCTTATCATCCACGCGCAACAAGTGGGGCAGATCCGCGCACGACGGCCTCAGGTGACCCGAACTTGCCTGCTCTTGATATTACGGCTGAAAACGGGGCAGGTATAGGGTTTCTTGCCGGCTATAATGGCGAACGCGATGATAGTGAATGGGCGGGGCGTTTGCAACTAGATTGGCGCCCAAATGATAATACGCTTTATTACATTAGCTATAATCGTGGGGTGAAATCAGGTGGCTTTAATGCGCCGCTCTTGCCTACAACTGATGCTAATCTTGATGGAAACACAGACGATACTTTTGTCACCGAAGCCATTATGAATTATGAACCCGAGCAGTTAGATGCTTATGAGATTGGATTCAAAACTGAGATGATGGATGGTCGGGTTACCCTAAATGGTGCCATTTATTATTATGACTATCAGGATTATCAGGCTTTCTCCATTATCGGGTTAGATACATTTACCCTAAATGCGGAAGCAGAAAGTCAAGGCTTTGAGCTGGAATTACAAGCTTCACCTACGCCCGGTTTGGATATACTATTTGGCGTTGGTTATATTGAGGTTGATGTCGATGATGTACCGGGCGTAAATACAACTAGCAATAAACCCGGTTTTGAAGCTTTTGGTGCGTCCGAGGATCCGGGCGTATCCAAACGCCCCGTGCAAACGCCTGAATGGAATCTCAACGGCTTGATAAGGTATGAAATGCCAGTTGCCCAATTTGCGGGTAATATCGCTTTCCAACTTGCTGCCGAATATCGCGACGAGCATTACTTCAATCTGCAAAATAGCGAACCATTGACGGAAGATGGCTATACATTGCTTAATGGCTCTATTGCCTATTTCCCAGCTAGTTCGGATAGTTGGAGTTTGCGGGCTGCGGTGCATAATTTGACCGATGAGGAATATATTGTGCAAGGCTTTGATTTATCAGGCACAATTTATGCGGGTAATGGATTCTTCGGGATGACGGAACATTATTATGGCCGCCCTAGAACTTGGGGTATCTCGTTGAATTATATCTTTTAACAGCGTTTTTTGGAGATAGGCGGTGTTGTCCTTAGGCATGACTTTTATAGACATGTCTTTAATAACAGGGTTGCTCTGTGAGATTGGATAGACAGGGCAATGCCGTCTTCACCAAATAGATAGGATTAGATAGGATATTGAGTAGATAATATATGAGCGAACAGACATTACCAAATTATAGTTATGTGTCAGGTGTCTCATCAACACCTCTGCTTTACTGCACAATCGGGCAAGCATTAGATAATGCCGCAGCTAAATGGGGCGACCGCCAAGCCATTATTTCATGCACGCAAGCACAACGGCTAACTTATAGCGAATTAAAAACAAAATCCTTACGCCTTGCCGCCGCTTTTATGCAACTTGGGCTAAAACCCGGCGACCGCATTGGTATATGGTCACCTAATAATGTTGAATGGACAATCACCCAATATGCAACAGCCTATCTTGGCCTTATTTTGGTGAATATTAATCCTGCCTATCGCTTGCATGAATTGGAATATGCGCTCGATAAGGTTGGCTGCAAAGCCCTTGTGCTAGCGGACAAGCTGAAAAGCTCTAATTATGTAGAGATGATGCGCAAATTAACCCCGCATTTATTTAATGGGAGCGGTGGTAAGAAACCTAATAAATTGCCACAACTCGAGCATTTAATTGTTATATCGCAGGAAAGCGAACAGGAACTAACGCATTTTGATGCGTTTATGGAGAATATAGATAATGCGGATATTGCCACCGTGCAGGAAATTGCCGCTGGCTTGCAACCCGAAGACCCTATTAACATTCAATTTACAAGCGGCACAACAGGTAGCCCAAAAGGGGCGACTTTAAGCCACCACAATATCTTAAATAATGGCTATGTGGCGGGCTTGGCAATGCGGCTGACAGAAAAAGACCTTATCTGTGTGCCTGTGCCACTTTATCATTGCTTTGGCATGGTGCTTGGCAATTTAGCGGCTGTGGCGCACGGCGCGGCTGTCGTTTATCCCGCACCTGCATTTGCGCCTGACACAGCCCTATCAGCCATTACAGCAGAAAAATGTACTGTGCTTTATGGCGTGCCAACTATGTTTTCAGCCATGCTAGAAATAAGCGACGGCTATGATTGCTCGCATTTGCGCACAGGCATTATGGCCGGCGCGCCCTGCCCGATAGAAACCATGAAACAGGTTATTAGCAAAATGAATATGTCCGAAGTAACCATTGGCTATGGCATGACAGAGACAAGCCCGCTCAGTTTTCAATCATCGCATGATGATTCCATAGAGCGGCGCGTATCAACCATAGGGCGGGTTTTGCCCTTTACAGAAGTCAAAATTATTGATGCCGATGGCAATACCATCCCCCGCAATGAACAAGGCGAATTATGCACACGCGGCTATTGTGTTATGTCGGGCTATTGGGATGATGAGGCACGCACAAAAGAATCTATTGACGAACAAGGCTGGATGCATACGGGCGATTTGGCAACAATAGATGAAGAAGGCTATGCGAAAATTACAGGCCGCCTAAAAGATATGATTATCCGTGGGGGTGAGAATATTTATCCGCTTGAAATTGAGGAATTTTTGCGTGGCCATGCCGATATAGCCGAAGTGGCGGTATTTGGCGTGCCAGACGAGAAATATGGGGAAATTGTAGCCGCATGGATACGCAAAAACCCCGATTCAACACTTGACAAAGCCGCCATAGAGGCGTTTTGTAGTGGAGAGATTGCGCATTTCAAAATACCTGCTGTGATACATTTTGTGGATGAATTTCCAATGACGGTGACAGGGAAAATACAGAAATTTGAAATGCGGAAAATAATGTGTGAAGAATTAAGCCTTAAAGAAGCTGTAACAGCCTAACTGAAATGGAGATTAAAATGACTGATTACCAATTACTTATCGATGGCGAGCTTGTGGATAGCCCGCAAACAATGGAAGTTGTCAATCCGGCAACCGAAGAGATAATCGCTAAATGCCCACGCGGCACGAAAGAACTTGCCGATAAGGCAATCGCGGCGGCCAAAAAGGCATTTCCCGCATGGTCGAAAAAGCCATTAAAAGAGCGCGCCGCTTTGCTTAACAAATTGGCCGATGCGATGGACGAACATAGTGGCGAACTAACCGCTACTTTGACGCGCGAACAAGGCAAGCCACTTGCCGAAGCAGAGCAGGAAATACAATTTGCAATTATCTTTGTGCGTTATTTTGCCGCGCAAGATATTCCTGTAAAACATCTCAAAGATGATGAAAATTGCCGTATAGAGGAGCATCATTTACCGCTTGGCGTTGTTGGCGGCATTATCCCTTGGAATTTTCCCGTGCTGGTTATGATGGCAAAATTGCCCCCTGCTTTATTGGCAGGCAATACGATTGTGCTAAAACCCTCACCGACGACACCTTTGGGAAGTTTGCGCATATGCGAATTAGCAAAAGATATTTTCCCCGCTGGGGTTGTCAATATTATCACTGACCAAAATGATTTAGGCAGTTATTTGACACAGCACCCTGATGTTGCAAAAATATCTTTCACAGGTTCAGTCGCAACAGGCAAAAAAGTAATGGAAAGCACAGCCGCGACATTAAAACGGATAACATTAGAATTGGGCGGAAACGACCCGGGCATTATCCTAGATGATGTCAATGTGGATGAAGTCGCCCAGAAAGTGTTTGCCGCCGCTTTTGTGAATTGCGGGCAAGTCTGCCTTGCTTTGAAACGCATTTATATTCACGAATCCATTTATGAAGAATTGTGTAATAAATTGGTGGAACATGCAAAAGCAGCCATTGTCGATGACGGCTCACTGCAAGGCACAACTATTGGCCCTCTGCAAAATAAAAACCAATATGAAAAAGTTCAAGCCTTTTTAGAACAAGCCAAAAGGGACGGCAATGTGGCAACAGGCGGTGAAGTTATGGAACGGGCGGGCTTTTTTATCCAACCGACCATTATCCGCGATATAGAAGATGGCGCACAGATTGTCGATGAAGAGCAATTTGGCCCGATTCTGCCCCTCGTTAAATATAAGAATTTGGATGAGGTGATTGACCGTATCAATGCGTCAGAATATGGGCTTGGTGCTTCGGTTTGGTCTAGTGATGTGGATAAGGCGCAAGATATTGCCAAACGCGTTGTCGCTGGCACGGTTTGGGTCAATCAGCATTTTGCTATGTCCCCTGATGTCCCATTTGGGGGCGCGAAAAGTTCAGGCATTGGTGTCGAATTTGCCGAAGAAGGTCTTGCCGAATATACGCAACGCCAAATTATCAATGTTGCCAAATAATGGACGCTGACAGAGTGGCTGAGACGCTTGTTTCAACCACAATTAAAGGGGCGGTGGGTTTTGTTACAATGCAAAACCCACAACAGCGCAACGCCTTATCGCAGGCGATGATGTTGGCTTTGGCCGATGCGTTGCGCCAATTTGAAAAAACAGAGCAAGTCCGCGCCATTATTATCACCGCAGAGGGAACAGTCTTTTGCGCCGGCCATGACCTAAAAGAACTAGACGCACACCGCCGCGATAATGATAAAGGGCAGGCTTTTTTTATTGAAACCATGCGCTTATGCACGGGCTTAATGTTGCAAATTGTCCGCCACCCTAAGCCAATTATTGCCGAAATTGGCGGCATAGCGACCGCGGCAGGCTGCCAGCTTGTAGCCAGTTGCGACCTAGCCATTGCTTCAAATAAAGCGCAATTTGCCACGCCCGGCGTCAATATCGGGCTTTTTTGTTCGACCCCAATGGTTGCTCTCAGCCGCAATGTCAGCCGCAAACATGCGATGGAAATGTTGCTTTTGGGCGATATGATTGATGCCGCCACAGCAAAAGAATTTGGGCTTGTGAATAAAATTGTCCCACATGATGAATTGCGCGCCACAACAAATGCCTTCGCCCAGCGTTTGGCTGAAAAGCCCGCCCTCACCATTACCCGCGGCAAATCTGCCTTTTACGAACAATGCGATATGAGCCTAACGCAGGCTTATGAATTTACAGGCGCGATAATGGTTGAAAATATGCTTGCCGCCGATGCCAAAGAGGGCATAAGTGCCTTTATTGAAAAGCGCAAACCCGCTTGGGAATAATGGGCGAAATATAGATTTTATTCTAGGCGCTATTGACTAATTCTTATATTGCTTTATATTTGCTAATTATCCTCGCTCATAAGCTCATAAGGATAGGGATTTTGGAGAACAAAAAATGCCTATATATCAATCTAAACTTGATGTGCGCACAGATACATATAAGCAAAATCGCCAACAGCAGCTTGCCGCCATTGACTATATGCAAACGCTTAATGAACGCGCACAAAAAGCGTCTGAAAAGCGGCGGGCGCGCTTTGAGGCACGCGGGCAATTAACCCCGCGTGAGCGGCTCGCCCAACTTTTAGATCCGGGCATGCCATTTCTCGCCCTCTATAATATGGCGGGCTATTGTGTTGATGACCCTGACCCCGAAACAAGCATACCGGGCGCAAGCATTCTTGCGGGCATAGGTTATATAAATGGTGTGCGCTGTATGTGCCATGTCGATGATAGCGGGATTAGTGCGGGGGCGGCGACAGAATTATCTTTCCGCAAAGGCTATTATTTGCTGAAAATGGCGTTAGAGAAAAAACTACCCTATATTCATTTAGTTGAAAGTGCAGGCGTTAATCTCAGCAAATATAAGGTAGAAAGTTGGGTTGATGCGGGCAAATTATAATATTTAATGGCGCGCATGAGTGCCGCAGCTGTTCCTTGTTTAACCGTTTTGCATGGGCCATCGACAGCAGGCGGTGCTTATATGCCCGGCATGTCGGATTATAATATAGGGGTTAAGAAAAATGGTATGGCCGCATTGGGCGGGGCTGCATTAGTAGAAGCCGCAACGGGAGAAATTGCCGATGAACGCGAACTAGGCGGCACAGAAATGCATGCCAGCAAAACAGGCTTAATAGAATATCTTGCTGAAAATGATATAGATGGGATTGCGCAAATGCGCGCCCTTGTCAAATCGCTAGATTGGAACGCTCATTGTCCGCGCCCGCGTGCTGAAAGCACAAATTATAAAGAACCGCTTTATGATGCCGAAGAGATATTGGGATTAGTGCCTGTCGATTATAAAATCCCCTATGAAATGCGCGAATTGGCGGCGCGCCTCGTTGATGGGTCAGACTTTATCGACTTTAAGCCCAATTATGGCAGTTCCATTGTCTGCTTGCAGGCTAAAATTTTCGGCCAACCGATTGGCATTATTGGCAATAATGGCCCAATCAATCCAGCCGGCGCAACAAAAGCGGCGCATTTTATCCAACTTTGCGACCAAGCAGACATACCGCTTGTCTTTCTAAATAATATAACGGGCTATCTCATTGGCACTGAATATGAACAAGACGGGATTATTAAACATGGCGCGAAAATGATTCAAGCCGTCGCCAATACACATGTGCCAAAGTTAAGTTTTTATATTGGCGGTAGTTTTGGCGCAGGCAATTATGGCATGGCAGGCTTTGGCTATGAGCCTGATTTTCTATTTACTTGGCCTGCCGCACAAACAGGCGTTATGGGGGGCGAACAAGCGGCCGATACAATGGCACATGTTGCCAAACGGGCAGCAAAACGCCGCGATGAGAAAATTGATGAAAAAGCATTAGCCCGCCAACGCGCTGATATTGAAGCGCTTTTCCAAAAGCAAATAAGCGCTTTCTACACTTCGGGGCGATTATTAGACCATGGCATGATTGACCCACGCGATACACGCAAAATTATCGGCTTTGCTTTGCAGACATGCTGGGAAGCGAAGCATAGAAAACTGAACCCAAATAAATTTGGCGTCGCGCGCCTATAAACATTTATGAAATGCAGAAAACAAAAATAAAAACCCTATTGGTGGCTAATCGTGGCGAAATTGCATTACGCATTATGCGGACAGCAAAATCACTTGGCATAGGCACAATAGCCATTTATGCCAAAGCAGACGCAGACGCACCACATAGGCATTTTGCCGATGAAGCCATATTTATTGGCGATGATGCAGAAGAAAAAACCTATCTCAATGCGGACAAAATAATTGCCGTAGCAAAACAAGCCAAAGCAGATGCACTCCATCCGGGCTATGGGTTTTTATCTGAAAATGCTGATTTTGCCGAAGCGGTGCGGGCAAATGGCATTATTTTTGTAGGCCCACCAGCTGAGGCAATTGCCTTAATGGGTAATAAGGCCGCCGCTAAACGACGCATGATTGAAGCAGGCGTACCATGTGTGCCGGGCTATGAAGGAGAAGACCAGACAGATACAGGCTTAATCGCGCAGGCTGAAAAAATAGGCTTACCCCTTATGGTTAAAGCAGCTGCTGGCGGTGGCGGGCGGGGCATGCGCCTTGTGCTAGATAAAAATGACCTACAAGACGCGATAAAGACAGCGCGCTTGGAAGCTGAAAACGCATTTGGTTCGGCTGAACTTATTTTAGAAAAAGCCATATCATCGCCCCGCCATGTGGAAGTGCAAC
>JAPPQG010000234.1:2014-3582 GCA_028816945.1 Alphaproteobacteria bacterium | reverse complement strand
TATCATGTGACATTTTTTTCTCCATATCTGCCTTTTACCGCTCCCCTCACTCTATGCCAAGCCCTATGAGGAGATTATTCACAAATCAAGCCAAAAATAAACCCCAAGCGGTGACTCGGGGTTTAACACTATATGACGCAACTTTGGAGATAATCAGCTGGCAGCCTTTGTCTCAATCTTCGTCTCAATCTTCGCCTCAGGAGGGGGCGCTTTTTTATTTTCTATATTTGCCCCCTTATTTGTCCCCTTTGATGCAGGCGATTTAGCTGTTGGCTGTGGTTTCCCTGTTGCATGGGATTTACCTGCTACATGGGATTTGTCGGATTCTGGCGATTGTGCCGAGTCATTTGGGGCAGAATTCGCAGAAGCAGAATCGGCAGAGGCAGAATCGGCAGAAGCAGAGTCTGTTTGCTCTTCAAGCATGTCATTCAAGCCGGCATGGGCGCGAATTTTCGCCTCAATTTCAGTGGCAATATCGGGGTTTTTCTGTAAGAAAGTGCGGGCATTTTCTTTACCCTGCCCGATGCGCTGGTCGCCATAACTATACCAACTGCCTGACTTATCTAAAATCTCTGCCTTGACGCCAAGATCAATCAATTCGCCCATTTTAGAAATGCCCTCACCATAGAGAATGTCAAATTCAACCATACGGAAAGGCGGTGCTACTTTATTCTTAACCACTTTCACACGGGTCTGGTTGCCAATCACTTCATCTTGGTCTTTAATCGCCCCAATGCGGCGAATATCTAGGCGCACGGAAGAATAAAATTTCAGTGCATTGCCACCTGTGGTTGTCTCAGGTGAGCCGAACATAACGCCAATTTTCATCCGTATCTGGTTGATAAAAATAACCATTGTATTGGAACGCGCAATGGAGGCTGTGAGTTTGCGGAGGGCTTGGCTCATCAAACGGGCTTGTAGGCCGGGCAAACTATCGCCCATATCGCCTTCTAGTTCCGCCTTTGGCGTAAGCGCGGCAACCGAATCAATCACCAAAACATCAACCGCACTTGAGCGCACTAATGTATCGGCAATTTCAAGTGCCTGTTCGCCATTATCGGGCTGTGAGATAAGCAATTCGCCAATATCCACGCCAAGCTTGCCCGCATAATTCGGGTCAAGCGCATGTTCGGCATCAATAAAGCCACAAATCCCGCCCTGTTTTTGCGCTTCAGCAACCACATGCAAAGCCATTGTGGTTTTGCCCGAACTTTCAGGGCCATAAATCTCAATAACGCGCCCTTTGGGCAGACCGCCAATCCCTAAAGCAATATCTAGCCCAAGCGACCCCGTAGAGACGGCCTCAATCTCAACAACCATATTCGGGTCGCCAAGTTTCATAACCGAGCCTTTGCCATAATTGCGCTCAATCTGGCTCAAAGCCGCTTCAAGCGCTTTTTTCTTATCGTTTTTATCTGTCATTAAATGCACCAAATTATTAGTCATTACCTGCTCCTATATTTTATTTCATAAGCTTGTGAATACTGCAATGTGTTATTTGTACCTGTTTTGTTCTCATTTGGCAAGAAAAAAGATAGCTATATATTACAATGAGTTATGAAATTTCT
>JAPPQG010000234.1:0-1130 GCA_028816945.1 Alphaproteobacteria bacterium | reverse complement strand
TGCAAAGGGCGGACATTAAAAGAACCCTGTTTTTGCATGGCAGAAATAGCAGCCAATGCCGCTTCCGCCCCCGCAAGAGTCGTATAATAAGGCACTTTGTGTAACAAAGCCGTACGGCGAATGGATTTACTATCGGCAAGCGATTGCTCGCCCTGTGTGGTATTCACCACTAATTGCACGCCCCCCTCTTTAATCGCATCGACAATATGTGGCGCGCCCTCCCTTACTTTATTGATAGGCGTAGCTGGCACTTTATGTTTGCGTAAATAATCGGCTGTGCCATGTGTTGCAATCAAAGAAAAGCCCATATCGATAAGGCGGGTCGCACAGCCCAAAGCGCGCGGCTTATCCACATCGCGCACAGATATAAAAACTGTACCACAAGAGGGCAAATCTGTCCCACCGCCTAATTGGCTTTTGGCGAAAGCCATTGCAAAATCCGTATCCAACCCCATGACTTCACCTGTTGAACGCATTTCTGGCCCTAAGACTGTATCCACGCCGGGAAAGCGGGCAAAGGGAAAGACAGCCTCTTTAACGGCAATATGTTTATAATCGGGGATTTTAAGGTCAAATTGCGCTAATTTATAGCCTGCCATAAGGCGGGCGGCTATATTGGCAATCGGCTTGCCTAATACTTTTGCAACAAATGGCACAGTGCGGCTAGCGCGCGGATTAACTTCCAAAACATAAATCGTTTTATCTTGCACGGCAAATTGTACATTCATCAAGCCGACCACATGCAAGGCTTTTGCCATTTTGCTAGCCTGTGCGCCAAGTGCTTCAACAATATCGGCGCTAAGCGAATGGGGCGGCATCGCACAAGCACTATCGCCTGAATGAATGCCTGCTTCCTCAATATGCTCTAACACGCCGGCAACAAAGACTTGTTCGCCATCGCATAGCACATCGACATCGACCTCAATCGCCTCCCGCAAATAGCCATCGATAAGCACAGGACTCCCTGTCGACACAATCACCGCCTCCCGCATATAGCGGTCTAATTGCTCGCTTGTATGGACAATCTCCATAGCCCGCCCGCCAAGCACATAAGAGGGACGAATGACGACAGGAAAACCTATGGATGAGGTGATTTTTTTTGCCTCGTCAATGCTACGGGCAATGCCATT
>JAPPQG010000082.1:3363-3658 GCA_028816945.1 Alphaproteobacteria bacterium | reverse complement strand
CTATTAAACTATGCTTCAATGCCTCATGAGCTTTTGCAAGGGCTTCTTCATCAAAATTTAGCCGCGCAAAACTAGGCTCACCCGGCTTGGATATTTCCTTGCGTTTTTTTTCGGACTTTTCTTGCTCTTGCTTATGTTTTTTTTCAAAATCTTCTAAAAGTTCTAAATATGCTGTCATCTGGTTGGCAATATCCTCTGCTACACTAGATTTAGACGCGCCGCCAAGTGGCAGGGGATTTACCAAAGGGGTAACAAATTTTTTAATTGCTGTTGCTCGATTGCGCTTTGTCTCTTG
>JAPPQG010000082.1:0-3353 GCA_028816945.1 Alphaproteobacteria bacterium | reverse complement strand
AATAGGCAAGGTGATTACGCCGCAACGCATCTTGCAACATGGCCTTTTTGTGCTGGGACGGGTTATGGAGCTGAAAAACAGCCGTTTTATGAGCGTAGCAATAATTCTCATAATCTCTTTTTGTGCGTGGCATAATGCGTCCCCCTTCCCATCACCCCTTATTTCTGCGGTTGAGGAGTTTGAGGCGCAGGGCATGGAGTTTGATAAAGCCTTCGGCGTCTTGCTGGTTATAGACTTGGTCTTCTTCAAAGGTGGCATAATTTTCCGCATAGAGCGATGCGGGTGCGTGCCGCGCCACCACTTGGGCTTGGCCTTTATAAAGTTTGACCGTCACATTGCCGCTCACATTTTTTTGGCTCTCATCAATCGCCGCCTGCAACATTTCACGCTCAGGTGAAAACCAAAACCCATTATAAATCAATTCCGCATAGCGCGGCATAAGTTCATCTTTCAAATGCGCCGCCCCGCGGTCTAGTGTGAGGCTTTCTATGCCACGATGCGCGGCAAGTAAAATTGTCCCGCCCGGCGTCTCATAAACCCCGCGCGCTTTCATGCCGACAAAGCGATTTTCCACTAAATCCAGCCGCCCTATGCCATGCGCGCCGCCTAATTGGTTTAATTTTGCAAGCAATATATGCGGCGGCAAAGTCTTGCCGTCTAGCGATATGGCATCGCCCGCGGCAAAGCCAATCTCTACAAAAGCCGCTCTGTCAGGGGCTTGTTCGGGGGCGGTGGTGCGCTGATAGACATAATCAGGGCAGGGCTGAGACGGGTCTTCTAGCACTTTGCCCTCAGACGATACATGCAGTAAATTCGCATCCGTAGAAAAAGGCGCTTCGCCCTGTTTATCTTTCGGCACAGGCAGTTGGTGGCGGGTTGCATAGTCAAGCAATTTGGCACGCGACCCCAAATCCCATGTCCGCCATGGCGCAATCACTTTAATATCGGGGTTGCACGCATAATAGCCAAGTTCAAAGCGCACTTGGTCATTGCCCTTGCCCGTTGCCCCATGGCAGACCGCATCGGCGCCCGTTTCAGCGGCAATTTCAATTTGCCGTTTGGCAATAAGCGGGCGGGCAATCGCTGTGCCAAGCAAATAAGCCCCCTCATAGAGCGCATTGGCACGGAACATGGGGAAAACATAATCACGCACAAAGACTTCCCGCAAATCCTCGACATAAATTTCCTTAATGCCAAGTGCTTGCGCCTTTTTTTGTGCCTCTTCTAATTCTGTGCCGCCATTTTCATCTTGGCCTAAATCAGCCGTAAAGGTGACCACTTCGCACGCATAAGTCTCTTGTAGCCATTTCAATATGACCGATGTATCTAGCCCGCCCGAATAAGCCAACACGATTTTGTTAATTTTGTCACTCATTTTGCTCATGTGCTTCCCCTGTTTGCTTTTCTCTATTTATATGGGTGATAGTGTGCTTACCTGCTCGCCCACCCACTGTGCCTAATTGTGCCTAATTGTGCTTAATTGCGCCTAGCATAAGCCCGCCCGCCCCATTTAGCAATGATTTATTGCGGGCAGGCTTTATCCAATGCCGCCATCGCGGCGGTAAAACCATAGAGGGAATAGCGGTCAGTGGTTAGTGTGCCGCGGGCTGATGTGCCTTTGAAAGTGAGAGTTGTGCCGCGTTTCATGGCCTCCACCATAGGCGCATGATGGGCGATATTAACCATCCATGCCCAAGGCGCGCTGGCGGCTGAACTGGTTTGCGCGCCGGTAAAAAATTGAAAATCCTCTTGCCCGATGCGCGCAAAAGGCTTGCTCTTTTGGGAAAAGGGATAGCCAATGCGCACGCTTACTTCATTGCGCACACCTTGTCCCGGGCGGTGGGTAATCGCCATAAAAATCTCCCCGCGCCGTACATTCCTTGGGGCTGTGGTCGCGGGCTTCGTTATCGCATAGCAGGTTTTGGTTACGGATTCGCCATTTTCAAAAACGCGCCATGCCTTATAAGTGCCAAGCAATTTAGGCTGGGCGGCAGATGCTGTTGGCACGAGTGCCACCGATACAAAAACTATTGCCTGCCCGATAAAGCCGCAAACCAATGACACAGCACACAGGGCGCATAAATTTCTATTTAATTGTGAAATAATGGGCTTTAACATAAAATATAACATAGTGATAATGTAAAACGGATAAGCAATATTTGCTAGAAAATTTGACACAGATTACACAAAATTATACAAATTGTTTATTATGTAAATCTAAATTGCACCAAAACATATATGAAAAAAGATATAAGAGAGACATATGAAAGCCGTTTTATGTAAAGCCTATGGTGGCCCTGAAACTTTGGTTATGGAGGAGATTGACGCCCCTCAGCCCAAAGAAAATGAAGTTTTGGTGGATGTGCATGCCGCCGGCGTGAATTTCCCCGATTTATTGATTATTGAAAATAAATATCAAGTCAAACCGCCTTTGCCCTTTTCGCCGGGTAGTGAGGTGGCGGGCATTGTGCGGGCGGTTGGCGCAGGCGTCACACATGTTAAGCCCGGCGATAAAGTTTTCGGCTCTTGCACTTATAATGGTTTTCGCGAGCAATCTATTGTGCCAGCGCCGCTTTGCGCGTTAATCCCAGAGGGCATGGATTTTCAAATGGCGGCGGGCTTTGGGCTTGTTTATAGCACTTCTTATTTGGCCCTGAAAGTGTGGGCGGCTCTTAAACCCGATGAGAATTTATTTGTTATGGGGGCCGCGGGGGGCGTTGGGCTAGCGGCCGTTGAACTTGGCAAAGTCATGGGGGCGCGGGTGATTGCGGCTGCTTCGTCAGAGGAAAAACTGCAAATATGCCGTCAATATGGGGCAGATGAGACATTGCTTTACCCTGCCCGCATGGATAAAGAGCAACAAAAAGCCTTTTCAGAGGCGATTAAAGAGAAAACAGGCGGGCAGGGGGCGGATGTTATTTATGACCCGATAGGCGATAAATATGCTGAGCCTGCTTTGCGGGCGATTGCGTGGCGGGGGCGTTATTTGGTGGTTGGCTTTGCGGCGGGCGATATTCCCCATATACCGCTGAATTTGCTATTATTGAAAGGTTGTGCGGTTATGGGCGTGTTTTGCGGGCGTTTCCGCCGTAGTGAGCCGCAAGCCTATGCGCAATTATTGGCAGAAATTACCGAATTTTATGTCAAAGGCCAATTAAAACCGCATATTTCTGGTGTCTATCCTTTGCATAAAGCGGCCGATGCCCTAGCCGTTATTGCCGCCCGCAAGGCTGTCGGCAAACTCATTATTGATATGGGCCGCAACAACTAGACATTTATGTCGTAGGCATTCCTGCCGCAGGCACTCATGCCACAGGCACTCGTGCCGCAGACACAAGTGTCATTGACCATGC
>JAPPQG010000113.1 GCA_028816945.1 Alphaproteobacteria bacterium | reverse complement strand
TGGCATTGCACAGAGACAACCAGACCCAGGCCCTTATGATGTTTATCGTAATGCGGTCTCATGGGATGAGCAAGAAACAAATTCGCTCACTTTACGGCTGACAAAAGAATTTGATTTTGCTGAAGTAAAATGGACAACCAATTATTCAAAATTGAGCGGTTCACAATTTTACGATAATGATTATTCACCGGGTGGGCTTGATTTTGTTGGCGGTTTTGGCCGCCAAGATGACCATGAGACATGGTCATCTGAATTGCAATTTACATCGCCAAATGATGGGCCAATTAGTTGGGTAGGTGGCCTTTATTGGTTCTCGCAAGAAGCCGATTGGGAATGGCTATGGCGCGAAGACAGAAATCTGAGGAATGACCCCAATTTTGGTATTGACCCCGACCCCGACACCGAAGGAAACCAATATGTTAATATCCCAGATACAATTGCTGTGCCGGGTTGGGGCAATCCAGATGATGACCCCCACACAGTGGATTCACTAGCTATTTATGGACAAGCGACCTTTGCCGTAAGCGACACGACGCGTTTGATTGGTGGTTTGCGTTGGAATGACGATGAAAAAGAATTTACAGGCGAGTCTATTGAGGATTGGGATGATAGTGCAGTTTTATGGAAAGCGGCGGCTGAATTTGATATAAGTGATGATGCTATGATCTATGCGTCCGCCTCAACTGGCTACCGTACGGGGGGGGCGAATGATGGCCGTGTCGTTTCTCGTGGCGCAGACCCACTTTATGATAATGAAGAAGTGACCTCTTATGAAGTTGGGCTAAAAAGCACTTTAATGGATGGCACAATGATATTTAATGTTGCTGCTTTTGTGAATGAATATGAAGATGTGAAAGCGCAATTATTTGCGATTGCTTGTAATGACATAACATTAACAGATGTTCTAACTTGTGACCCGCGCACAACATTTGAATATTACCAAAATGGTGGCGATAGTTCGACACAAGGGCTAGAAGTAGATATACAATATGCCCCTGATGATAAATGGCTTATCAATGGTAGTTTTGCATGGATTGATTCTGAATTTGATGATGGCTATGTTGTCGGCTCAAACCTGATTGGGCCTTTACGCGGACTTGGCAATTATCAAGGGCGGGCAAATGGCAATTTGTTTGACTTTTCTGGCTGGCGGCCTGCTCTATCGCCTGAATTCACGCTTTCATTTAATGCAAGCTATGTGATTGATTTGGCGAATGGGTCGACTTTAATCCCTTATCTGCAAACTACATGGGTTGATGATTATTATACATTTGATGTTAATATACCTGAAACCTTGCAAGATTCGCACACAAAAACTGATATTCGCCTCACCTGGCGCAATGCAGATGGCGATATTGCGATTGAGGGTTTTGTGTTGAATGTAGAAGATGAGGAAGTTTTGGCTCGTACAGTGGTTCATTCACAACTGCCCGGCGGTGTGCCGACTAGTTCAGTGCAAGCCAATTATGCGAATCCACGCACTTGGGGGTTAAGCCTAAAAGCAAACTTCTAATTTGGCGGTGTTTGGAGGATTAAACGAGGGGACGCTTTGTCCCCTCGTTTTTGTCGATAGAGGCAATATAGGCAAGTCATATTTGAGCTTCTGCCTTTTAGTGAGATATACCGTTTAGCGAAAACAGGGTATAGGTAAAATGGGATTGAAAATTGTAAAATATACCGAACTCAAACCCTGTTTTGATGCTTTTATTGACACACGGACACCCGGCTCAGACCAAAAGGAAAATTTTACAATTATTGGGCCGGGCGTTTCTGAAAATCCGCATCAATATGTCCATATTCGCGAACCCCATGGGTTTAATATAGGTGGTGCGCGCCAACCGCCGGGCTGTGTCAATTCACAACACAGCCACCAAACAGCAGAAGTCTTTTTTGTGCATAGTGGCACATGGGCATTTCGGCTTGGCGAACAGGCCAAAGATGCAGAAGTCATTTTGCACCCCGGCGATATTATTTCTATTCCTGTTAATTTATTTCGGGGCTTTGAAAATATCGGGCAGACTATGGGCTTTTTATGGTCTGTGCTAGGTGGTGATGATCCGGGCCATGTGCTTTGGGCGCCTTATGTTTTTGATATGGCAAAAGATTATGGCCTTATTTTGCTAGAAAACGGCAATCTTATTGATACCGCAAAGGGCGAGACCATACCTGACGACATACGCCCCATGCCAAAAACAACAAGCGAACAAATAGCCCAATTAGCCGTTTTGAATAATGAGGCATTGCGCGCCTGTTGTGTTATGGCTGATGAAGAAATTGGCGCATATGAAAAAGACAATATACATTATCGCCCTTTAATTGGCGCAAATGCTAAATTAAATTGGCCGCATGATTTTACTGTCTCACAAATTATTATCCCGCCCAAGCAAACCCATGCGCAAGCCTTTAATATAAGCGGCGGGAATGGCGCAGAAGTGATTTTTATCTATCAAGGCGAACTCTCCATAAAAACAGACAGCCAACATATTATTATGAAGGCAGGCGATACAGCAAGCGTGCCAATGAATAGTGCGCGCCAATATGCAAATGAGAGTAGCGAAAATGTGCGCTTTTTATGTGTGCAAAGGAATGACTGATTGTGGAAAAAGCCCTCATTCAAAATTTTTATAAAAGTTTAGGGGACCAAACCGCCCAGCTCGATTTTGCCAAGGCGCATTTTAGCCATGATTTTTCTTGGCACGGGCCGCGCCCTTTTGACATTTGTCACGGGGGAGCGGATTATTTTGATAGGTTTTGGCTTCCCTTCACGCAAGCTTTTGAAGGGCTTGTTCGGGAAACGCATATATTTATGGGTGGTCTATCGGACGGCAAAGTAGATGGGGGCCATGATGGGCGATATTGGATATGTGCAACGGGCTATTTCCATGCGGATTTTGTTGGCACTTGGCTTGGTTTTTCCCCAACAGGGCAAAATGTAAAATTGCGCTGGGCGGATTGTTTGCGTTTTATGGATGGGAAAATTGCCGAATATCATACGCTTATTGATATTATTGATTTTCTCCAACAAATTGGCAAAAGCCCATTACCTCCAAGCAAAGGTGTAGATTTTGTCTATCCCGCGCCAACAGGTGTAAATGGCATTTTATTAGATGAATCATCGCCCGAAGATACAGCATATTCTATGGCATTGATTAGGCAATTTTTATTTGAAGGGTTGAATCGTTTTGATGAAAAAGACCTTGCAAGCATGGGGGTGGCACAGTTTTTTCATCCCAATATAAAATGGTATGGCCCGGGCGGGATTGGCGCTTGTTTGAGTTTGCGGGAGTTTGAAAATTATCACCAACGCCCATGGCTTACAGCCTATCCCGATAGAAAAGTGCAGGATTTAGGGTGTTTAATATGTGATGGCGCATTTAGTGGCGGCTCGGGCTTTGCGGGGGTGCGCGCCCACCACACAGGTCCTTATTTGAATGCACCCGCAACCAACAGGCTGGTTACATTTAACGGCATAGATTTTTGGTTACGCAAAGGGGATAAATTCGTAGAGAATTGGGTTTTTGTCGATATGATAGATTTATTCGCCCAATTTGGCATTGATTTATTGCAAAAGGCAAAAGCCATTTAATCTCTATCTTCGCTCATATGGCTGCGGGTTAATTTCATAAAGACATTTTCAAGCTTATTACCGCTTGTCTCTAAATCGATA
>JAPPQG010000229.1 GCA_028816945.1 Alphaproteobacteria bacterium | reverse complement strand
GACACTTGTGTCTGTGACACTTGTGTCTGTGACACTTGTGTCTGTGACACTTGTGTCTGTGACACTTGTGCTAGTAGCATGCATGCTTGTAGGGTGCGCTAGCGCATAAGCAAATAAAATTATTTTTGGATAATTGGTTGTATATTTTTAATAATCGTTTCCACTTTTTCACCGCCTGCTTGCATTTTTTCCCTAACAGGATAAGGCACTTGCACGCCCGCCTTACATTTAGGCCGTGCTTCCATGCGGGCATGCCAAGCTTGCAAATGGGTGAAATCTTCATCCCCAACACCCGCCCAAAAGGCTTGGCGCGTCCAGCACCAATTCGCTATATCGGCAATGGAAAAATCATCGCCAAGCCATTCATGGTCGGCTAAATGCCTATCTAACACGCCAAACAAACGGCGCGTCTCATTTTGATAACGGTCAATCGCGGGCTGAATCTTGTCGGGGAAATAACGATAAAATATAGTCGCCTGCCCCATCATTGGGCCAATCCCGCCCATTTGAAACATAAGCCAAGACAGCACTTCGGCACGCGGTTTAGCTTTTGTTGGCAAAAGGCGATTGGCTTTCTCAGCCAAATAAATCATAATTGCGCCGCTTTCAAAGACACGCAAATTATCGCAAGCCCTGTCGATAATGGCAGGCACGCGGCCATTAGGGTTAATTTTTAGAAAGTCAGCCTGTTTTTGCGCGCCGGTTTTCAAATCAACGGCATGCACATTATAGGGCATAGCTAATTCTTCTAATGTCACAGATATTTTATAGCCATTCGGTGTGGGGGCTGTGTATAATTCTATCATAGGTTCGGCACTTTCTTTATGTTTGCGGGGGATTTATTATTTGCGGGCGGGTTTGAATTGGCGATATAAATTAGCCATGTCGGTTTCAAATTGGGCGAATTTTTTATCCAAGCGCTTCGTCAATAAACGCATTTCATCTGTTGTCAAAAACGCATAGCGAATACTATTATAAACATATTCCTTTATGGTCGCATAAGAGGGGCGATAACGGCTCGCCAATAATATATATTCATGCGTTAAATTATTGCGGGAGACGCCTGAATCATCGGTTGAAATGACTATCGGCACGCCATAATCGGCATAAATCGATATTGGATGGGCTTGCTCGCTAACGCCTAATATAAATTCATTACTGGTTAAATTGATTTCAACTGCAATTTCATTGCGTTTCATATAGTCTAAAATAGCAAGGGCATTTTTTTCACGGGCAATATCAATGCCATGCCCAATACGGCTAGCACTTGCAATATAAACAGCTTCTTCAATATGAAAGGTTAAATCTTCAGGCCGCACAAGGCCCAAAGTCAATTCCCCCGCATGCAAAGCATGGCGCATATTGGGGAAACCCTGTTTTAAGTAATGATACATGCGCATATGCAATGTATAGTCGCGCAAAGCAGTGGGATAATGTTCGGGCGAGACGATATTGACGCCACGCACAAGGGCGGATTGTTTGGCAAGCGCATGGGCTGAATATAATTGTATAAAAACGCGGAAGGGGTCAAAATTTCTAATCACATGCATTTGATAGCGCATCATAAAATCATCCCCATCTATGCCTTCATGCAGGGCTTTTATCATATTGGCTGTTTTTTTGATAAATGCCGCAAAGCGCGCATCGCCCGCTAGGCGTGCTGTAATTTCATTTAATATAGTGTCCAGTTCTTGTTGGGTTTTGGCA
Source organism: Alphaproteobacteria bacterium (assembly GCA_028816945.1). GTDB lineage: Bacteria > Pseudomonadota > Alphaproteobacteria > RS24 > RS24 > JAPPQG01. Next base: position 1,980 of record JAPPQG010000229.1, on the reverse strand, counting down.
TTTTGCAAACGCATATTAAAATTTTGGCGTTCCGTTTCGTTAAAAAATAGTTCAATCGGCGGCTCAACATGGCTTAACATGGTCTCAATATAAGCGATATTTTCCTCAATCGCCCGCTCTTTCAATATGTTAAGCCCTTCGGCAAAATTGCCTTCAATGACGGGGGAGAAATAGTCAAATGTACGGAAAAAATCTAAATCAGGCGATATTTGCTCGTGATAGTGACTCTTAAAGTCAAATGTCGACCAAGCTAAAATGAGTTGGCGATATAATAATTCATCATGTATGAGTTGGTCGACGGTTAAGGCCTGACAGTTTGCTTTTGATTGCTCTTTATTTGAATCTAATTGTGCGCTTGACTCTAATGGCGCGCTTGACTCTGCTTGTGGTGTTTGGATAATTGTAAAATCGCATGAATCAATGCGCCAATTTTTATCGCTTACCCATCGCAAATAGGTTTCAGCATAAATACTGCCCGCATAATGGTGATGCAAATCGCCACCCTTTGGCATTTTTTTCATAAACAGATTTAATTGCGCAAGATTGACCTGCTGGCCGTTAAAAAACCCATCATAAAGGGCAGAAGTTAATTGATAGGCACTGCCGCTCACAGAGGATTCACCCATAGGCTCTATGCCACTGCGGCGCAAAATTTCACCCCCTCCCCCGAGTGCTAATATAAGTAGAATAAAAATGAAAATATATTTGTAATATTTTTTCATGGCTATTTGTAATATTTTTTCATGACTAGGCGCGCCTGTTAGGCCACACTAAAATAATTGAGGCGATTAGTCAAATGCCTCATCCCATGAGCCTTGTGTGGCCGCCTTTGTATATTCAGTTGCGCGCCCTTCAAAGAAATTCATATGTTCAATACCATTCAGCATTTCATCCATCCAAGGGAGGGGATTTTTTTTCATCTCATAAACGGGATTAAGGCCTAACTGTGCCAAGCGCCGATTGCCAATAAAGCGAATATATTGTTTTACCTCTTTTGCTTCTAACCCTTCCACATCGCCCATTTCAAAGGCAAGTTCAATAAAAGCATCTTCATGCATAATCACTGTATCGCAAGCCTTATATAAATCATGCTGTAATTCATCTGTCCAAATCTCTGGATTTTCCTCAATAAAAGTGCGGAATAATTTGACAATAGAATTTGTATGCAAAGTCTCATCCCGCACCGACCAAGTGATAATTTGCCCCATGCCTTTCATTTTATTAAAGCGGGGGAAATTTATCAAAATTGCAAAACTGGCAAATAATTGTAGCCCTTCGGTAAAAGCCCCAAAGACAGCCAATGTTTTAGCAATATCCGCCTTCGTGCCAACCCCCCATTTCTGCATATAGTCATATTTATCTTTCATCGCCCCATATTTCATAAAGGCTTCATATTCGACTTCGGGCATGCCGATTGTATCTAGTAAATGTGAATAAGCAGCAATATGAATTGTCTCCATATTAGAAAAGGCGGCTAACATCATTTGCACTTCTGTTGGTTTGAAAATCTGTGCATAATGTTTCATATAGCAATTATTGACTTCTACATCTGCCTGTACGAAAAAACGGAAAATCTGTGTTAAGAGATTGCGTTCTATGGGTGTTAATTTTTTGTGCCAATCTTTAACATCTTCAGCCAATGGCACTTCCTCAGGCAACCAATGAATACGTTGCTGTGTGAGCCAAGCATCATAAGCCCAAGGATAATGAAAAGGCTTATAGACAATACGTTCTTCTAAAAGGGACATTTATTTGCTTTCATTTATTTTAGGTCTATATTTTTAGACTGATTCGCTTGCCACGCCAATAATTATTTCAGTTATTTTTATAACCTTAATATATGCTTAATATCCCCTTATCGAGGATAAGTAAATGTTTGATTTTGAGGCTAGTTCTAGCAGGCGGCTACTTTTTAGGGAATTATCAGCATAATTAGCTATTATTAAAGGCTCTTTCTAAGACCTCCAAAGCCTCTGGCTC
>JAPPQG010000153.1 GCA_028816945.1 Alphaproteobacteria bacterium | reverse complement strand
TTTCATTGAAAGAAAAATTAGAGGAATTTTGCGGCACATTGGCTTGTCATACTTCTGTGCGGGCAGGCCGCCGCTTAAATGGGGAAGAGATGAATGCGCTTTTGCGTGATATGGAAGCCACCCCGCATGCAGGCCAATGCAATCACGGCCGCCCCACTTATGTCGAATTGAAATTAGCTGAGATTGAAAAACTTTTTGGCCGCCGTTAAATCGTCGTTAAGTCGTCGTTAAAAACGCTGTTAAAAGTGCTGTTAAAACTGTTGTTAAAACTGCTACTAAAATTACACCTAAAACCGTTCCTAAAAACGCCCTTAAAATTGCTGTTAAACTGTTCGCTTTACCGTCTTTGCTTGAAAAAATCAGTTAGCAAAGCCGCACATGCTTCTTCTTCAAAGCCGCTATAAATATCGGGCTTGTGGTGGCAGGAGGGTTGGTCGAATAAGCATATGCCATGTTCAACCGCGCCCATTTTCGCATCACTTGCGCCATAATAAAGCCGCCTAATGCGTGCCAAAGCAATCGCCCCCGCACACATCGCGCATGGTTCTAAAGTTACATATAAATCGCACTCATCTAATCGCGCGCGGCCTAATTTTTTGGCGGCGGCGCGTATGACTTGTATTTCCGCATGGGCGGTTGGGTCAGCCAAAGCGCGCATCTGGTTACCACTTGTCGCTAATAGGTCTCCATTGGCGGATAGAATAACCGCGCCGACTGGCACTTCACCTTGCGCTCCCGCATCCCGCGCCGCCGCAAGGGCTAATTGCATGGCTGATTTTGTCTCTTTCATACCCCCTTATAGCCAATTTTACATAAGACTTATAGAGCATAAAATGCTAGAAAGCGATTATGCGTGATAAACCACAAACTCAACTGCAACAAAACAAGCCCGCCGCATCTGCCACACAAAGAGGCGAACGGATAGCCAAATTATTGGCGCGCGCAGGGGTCGCATCGAGGCGGGAAGCAGAAAAAATGATTATCGCCGGGCGGGTTCAAGTCAATGGCGAAACCATTCGCACGCCGGCCTTAAATATATTGCCCTCCCATGCTATTTGTGTCGACGGACAGCCATTAGCGGCGCCTGAACCGTGCCGCCTATGGCGTTATCACAAGCCACGCGGCCTAATTACCACGACCCGCGACCCCAAAGCCCGCCCCTCTATATTTGACAATTTACCGCCTGATTTGCCGCGCATTATGACAATCGGGCGGTTGGATATAAACACAGAAGGCTTGTTATTATTAACCAATGACGGCGCGCTGAAACGTTATTTGGAATTACCGCAAACGGGTTGGATTCGCCGCTACCGCGTGCGCGCTTTTGGCACGCCCAATAAAGCGCGGTTAGAAAAAATAAAAAAGGGTGTGAAAATTGACAATATCACTTATCGCCCTGCTGATATTGAATTGGAGCGCCAACAAGGCAGTAATGTTTGGCTGACAATCGCACTTCGAGAAGGCAAGAATCGAGAAATAAAAAAATTACTCGCTTATGCAGAATTGCAAGTGAATCGCTTGATTAGGCTTTCCTTTGGTTCATTTCAATTAGGCAAATTACCGACAGGGGCGGTCGAAGAAATCCCGCGCCGCGTCTTGCGCCAACAATTAGGCACGGCTTGGGCGGATATTATGGCGGGCAAAACACCGCTTCCCGCGCCAAAATCTAGCGCGCCAAAACCTGACACGCGAAAATATAACAAGCCAAAATCCTGCCCCACAAAAAGACCTAAAAAAACAAAACACACAGCAAAAGGCAGTTAAAGGGCATGCGGATTATTGGTGGCAAATGGAAAGGGCATAGCTTATCAACCCCCAAGCCCGCGGGACAGCCTATACAAAGAGTGCGACAGGTGCGACCTGTGCGACAGGTGCGACCTGTGCGACAGGTGCGGCCAAGTGCAAGCCGCACACGAGAAGCCTTATTTTCCATTCTCACAGCTAGCCCGCAAATAGAATTTGCCAATGCCCGTGTGCTTGATTTATTTGCCGGCGTTGGCACGCTTGGCTTTGAAGCCCTTTCACGCGGGGCAGCCTATTGTGTCTTTGTCGAACAAGAGGCGTCTGTTTGCAAAATTTTGCACCGCAACCGTGCCTTATTGCAAGCGCAAAATAAAAGCGCGGTTTTATGCCGCGATGCAAGACGGCTTGGCACATGCAAAGATTTGCCCTGTCAGTTGATATTTGCCGACCCGCCCTATGGTAAAGGCTTGGCGGAGAAAGCCCTTGCCTCTGCATTGCGTGGTGGTTGGCTTGGTGCGGGCGCACATATTATTGTCGAAGAAGATAAGCGCGCCTCCTTTACGCCGCCTGCGGGCTTAACACTTTATGACCGCCGCCAATATGGCGATACCGCGCTTATTTTTTTAACATATGACGCGCTGTAACATGTGTTCCAATATGTAAAGTCTGTTTGCTATTTGGTCTTTATTTTGGTGTTTGGGTTTCGCGTGCTATGGCGCGCCAGCCAATATCGCGGCGGCAAAAGCCCTCAGGCCAATCAATCGCCGCTATGCTTTGATAGGCTTTTTTTTGTGCTACGGCAACCGACTCACCCATAGATGTAATATTTAGCACCCGCCCACCATTGGCAATATATTTGCCATTTTCAATTTTTGTGCCAGCGTGGAAAATCGTCACACCCTCTATCGCGGCTTTATCTAGCCCTTTAATTTCGCTTCCCTTTTTGACATTTTCAGGATAGCCGTCGGCAGCCATAACGACTGTTAAAGCCACCTCTTGCGCCCACTCTAACTGCACATCTCGTATGTCACCCTTTGCAACTGCCATAAGGGCAGGGACAATATCGCTTTGCAAGCGCGCCATAAGCACTTGGCATTCAGGGTCGCCAAAGCGCACATTATATTCAACTAATTTTATGCCCGTTTGGGTTAGCATAAGCCCTGCATATAGAACGCCTTTATAGGGGATGCCCTTATCGCTCATGGCTTGCAAAGTTGGGTTAATAATTTGCGTTAATGTTTCTGCAATCAATTCATCGCTCATTATCGGGGCGGGTGAATAAGCCCCCATACCGCCTGTATTTAAGCCAATATCGCCATCGCCCACCCGTTTATGGTCTTGGGCTGTTGCCAAAGGCAGGGCATGTGTGCCGTCGCACAGGGCAAAAAAACTAGCCTCTTCGCCTTGCATAAATTCCTCAATGACAACAGAAGCGCCGGCTGCCCCAAAGCCACCGCTAAAAATTTTATCAACCGCCGCCCGCGCCTCTTCGTCTGTTTCGGCAAGAATAACGCCCTTGCCTGCGGCTAGCCCATCGGCTTTAACGACAATCGGGGCAGGGTGCGTTTGTAAATAAGCATGAGCGTCTGCCGCTTTGTCAAACCACCCATAAGCAGCGGTTGGAATATTATATTCAGCACAAATAGATTTTGTGAAACCTTTTGAACTTTCTAATTGGGCGGCTTTTGCGCTTGGGCCAAAGACAGAAATGCCTGCATCTGTTAATATATCGGCTAGCCCCGCCGCCAAGAGGGCTTCTGGGCCAATCACCACAAGGGCAATTTGCTGTTCTTGGCAAAATTGCACGAGCGCGGCCAGATTATCCATATCAAAATTGACACAATGGGCTATTTGCGCAATCCCGCCATTGCCCGGCGCGCAATATAATTGCCCCAAAAGAGGGCTTTGCGCTATTTTCCAACATAGGGCGTGTTCGCGCCCACCACTGCCTAAAACAAGAATATTCATCTGTCCCTCAAATCTCATGTCCAATGTAAGCCATTTATAGCATATTATATGGCTGTTATCTATGATAGAATAGGCTATGGCAAAGCAAACGGCAAAATCAAAATCGGCTAAAAGCACAGGGACAAGCTCGGCGCAAACGGCACGCGCCGAACTGCCTTTATCGCCTGCGCCATCTGTGCCATCTACGCCCCCTGCACCAGCTACGCCCCCTACGCCAAATGATAATCAAAATAAGGATAATGTAGTTGCCTTTTCTGTTAGCGAATTGGCACAATCTATTAAGCAGGCTGTTGAAGGACGCTTCGGCCATGTGCGCGTGCGCGGCGAAATAGGGCGTGTGACAAAGGCTAGTTCAGGTCATATCTATCTTGGCTTAAAAGATGATAAAGCCGTATTAGAGGCTGTTATTTGGCGTGGCATGGCGCAACAATTAGCCGTGCCACCACAAGAGGGATTAGAGGTTATTTGCACAGGGCGCGTGACAACTTATGCCCCGCAATCGCGTTATCAGCTGGTTATCGAACATATAGAACCCGCTGGCATTGGCGCACTTATGGCTTTGCTAGAAGCCCGCAAACAGCAATTAGAAGCCGAAGGTCTGTTTGCGGCTGAGCGCAAAAAACCGCTCCCCTTTCTGCCTGAAACAATTGGCGTTATTACCAGCCCATCGGGGGCGGTGATACGCGATATATTGCACCGTTTGGCAGATCGCTTTCCGCGCCATGTGTTGGTTTGGCCTGTGCGTGTGCAGGGCAAAAATTGTGCGGAGGAAGTTGCCCGTGCCATTGCTGGTTTTAATGCCCTCCCTGCTAAAACAACAGAGGCTGCCAAAACAACAGAGGCTGCCAAAACAACAGCAAGCAAAATACCCCGCCCTGATATTTTAATTATTGCCCGCGGGGGCGGCAGCCTTGAAGATTTATGGGGCTTTAACGAGGAAATTGTCGTCCGCACCGCCGCCCAATCCGATATTCCCATTATTTCCGCAATCGGCCATGAGACAGATACGGTTTTGCTAGATTTTGCGGCCGACCGCCGCGCCCCAACACCAACCGCGGCGGCTGAAATGGCTGTTCCCGTGCGGGCTGACTTACAGGCAAAAATTATGGAATTGCAAAACCGCCAATATCACGGGCAGATGCGCCTATTAGCTTCTTTGCGCGACGGTTTGACGGGCTTATCACGCGGCTTGCCGCGCCTAGACAATATATTAGCCTTGCCAAACCAGCGGCTTGACCATGCGACAATCGGCTTACAGCGCGGCTTGGCGCAAAATTTACAAAGCCATGCAACACATATGGCGCATGTTTGCGAAGGGTTTTCTGTGCGCTCAATATACAGAGCCATAAAACAGAAATCGGCGCGTATGGGCGAATTGCAAAAACGGGCAGGGCGTAGTTTGCATGTCTTTGCCGATGCAAAACGGGTTGCGCTCCATGCGGTTGGCCGCCAGCTAGACTTATTAAGCCATGAATCCGTTCTTGCGCGGGGCTTTGCCCTTGTTAAAAATGCACACGGCCAACTTGTCCGCTATGCTAACCAAGCGCCCGTCAATAGTCTTGTGCAAGTGCAATTTGCCAACCAGCAAGGCTTTGTTGCACGGGTTGAAAATGCCGCGCAAATGGCTAAAACAGATTCTATAAAGCAGGCGCAAAAGCGCAAACCCACCACACAGAAAAGCGCAAAACACGAAGAAAAGCCCGAAGAAAAACCCAAAGAAAGACAGGGCGACCTATTTTGATAATTGATTTTTGATAATGGCTATTATATTTTTTGCACTGATGCGCCCTAAAAAATATTATGAAAAACATCATGGAAAACATTAGGATAGGCTATGGATACATATAAGCTTGGCCCAATTGCCAAACTAAATTATAAAGACGGGGCATTTGAAATGATAAGCCCCGGCACGCATGTTATTTGCGCGGTCACAGGCGAACATATATTGCTTGATAGGTTGCGCTATTGGAGTGTCGAACGCCAAGAAGCCTATATTGATGCCGCCGCTTCTTTACAGGCACACCAAAAGCAAGAGCAAGAGCAAGATAATAAAGAGGATTAAAACGCCATGTGGCTGACATTTTCTTTTGCTAGCATTTTTACGGGCGCTTTTGCTGGTTTGCTTAATCTAACACCAATCGATGAAAATATATTTCCACAAACCTATGTACAAACCGTAAGCGGGCAATTTCAACCGGGCGGACTTGTCGCCATGCAATTACAAAAGGGCGTGTCTTTGCGTGTCGATGGGGCAGAGATAAAGCAAGATAATGGGCTTATTGTTTTTGGCTTTGGCCGTGATGCGGGCGAGCAAACAAAATTAGTTTTTAGCAAACAAGGCAAACAGCATATTATCCATAAGCCATTATTGGCGCGCACATATGAAACGCAATATATTGAAGGTGTCGCACCCGAATATGTCACACCACCGCCTGCGGTTTTGCAACGCATTAAACAAGAAAATGCGCTCAAACGAGCCGCCCGCCGCGGCCAATTAGCAAAGGCGCAATTTACCAATGGGTTTCAATGGCCGCTGACAGGGCGTATGAGTGGGGTTTATGGTAGCCAACGCATTTTTAACGGCCAGCCGCGCCGCCCGCATTTTGGCGTTGATATTGTCGCCGCCAAAGGCACGCCCGTTAAATCAATGGCCGATGGCAAGGTCACATTGGCACAAAAAAATATGTATTATGAAGGGGGGCTTGTTTTTATTGACCATGGGCTAGACATTATTTCAGCCTATTTGCATTTATCAGAAATTAGCGTCAAACGCGGCGATAGGGTGCGGGCGGGCGATATGATTGGCCGTGTTGGCAGTGGTGGGCGCTCGACAGGGGCGCATTTAGATTGGCGCGTTTATTGGCGTGATAAACATATTGATCCTGTTTTATTAGTTGGCGAACAGCCTGCGCGCGATAATCAATAATCTATTATAAGCCGCTCGAGCCTGTCCTTTATGCAATGTCTTTTATGCAATTATTTTAATTTTCAGGCCAACGTTTATGTAACCAAAACCATTGGTGCGGGTTTTTTCTAATCACCGCTTCTATATTATCATTGAGTTGTTGCGTCATTGTTAGAATATCTTGGGCTTGATTATCGGTTGTGATTGCTTCCATTGGCTCGTGAAATGTAATTTTGAATTGGTTATCGATAAGCCGTTCGGCACTCACCATAAGCAATGGCACATTATAGCGGCGCGCCATGCTTGCGGGTGCGGAGGCTGTCATGGCTGTGCGGCCGAAAAATTTAACCGCCACCCCATCATTCATTTTTTGATCCATAAGAATGCAAATAACGGCTTTTTGTTTTAATTTTTTAACAAGCATGCGCGCGCCTTGTACGCCTTTTGGGATTTGCTCTGCAATGACTGTACGTTTGCGTTTTTTTGTCAGCCATGCATTAAAAAATGGATTATTCGCATGGCGATAAATGCCGATTGCTTGTAGGCCGATTAAAACAATACTCATCGACATAATTTCCCAATTTGCCATATGGGCTGAATAAATAATCAAGCCCCGCCCTTGTTTGACGGCTTGCAAAGCGCGTTCGGCATGTTCAATTTGAATATATTGCTTATGGTTGCGGCGGATAATGTCGAGATTGGCATGTTCGCTCACCACACGCCCCATATTATCCCATACGCCCTGCATAATGCTTGCTACTTCATCGGCCGATTTTTCAGGGAAGGCGCGGGCAATATTTTGCAGTGCCATTTTATGGGTTGGCGTAAATGGCCCAATAGAGCGGGCAAGGGCGCTTGCAAAAGCCCCGCCTGCTTGCACGCCAAGCAGACGAAATAAGCCAATAAAAACAAAAGCTAGCACCATTTCACATGCATAGCGCACCATGCGCAAAGAGTGGCGCAAAGAGTGGCGCAAATTGGGGCGGATATGGGTATGAAAAGACATATTACTCTATATTATCGGTCATTATATTATATCAGCTATTCATTTTAGCACATTATTATCGGTCATTGGTTTTGCCACAGACATGGTGCAAAAGGCTTTGCAATTCTGCCAATGGCTCACATATTACCTCTATATCAATCGCTTGTGAATGGGTTGCAAGTTCGGCCAAAGCACTATTTGGTGTAGCCCTTTGCAGGCGGGCCATATCTTTTTTTGTTGTCACAATTTGTGCGTTTAATTTTTTTGCTTGTTGCAAAAGGGTGTGCGCGTCTTTTTCTTTATAAAAATAATGATCGTTGAAAGCGCGGCACGCGGCCAACTCAGCGCCGTTTTTTTCTAACATAGTGAAAAATTTAGACGGCCGCCCAATCCCACAATAAGCAAGCAGGCGCGCTTGTGGTATATTTTGCGGCACAAAATAGGCTGTAAAAATGGGTATGTTGCGCGCATGGCATGCTTCAATCAGCGCGCACATATCCGCTCTTGCCTGCTTTGTGTTTTCTGTTTTTTCGCTCTCATTTATTAGCACAACAGCTTGTATGCGTTGCAGGGCGGATTGTATTTTTTCCCGCAATGGCCCGGCTGGAAAAAGTGCGCCATTGCCAAATCCAACCGTGCTATCGACAATCAGTAAATTACAATCACGCGCAATGGTTGGGTTTTGCAACCCATCATCCATCAGCAAAATATCGGCGCCTGCGGCAAGGGCTAATTGTGCTGTTTCAATGCGGTTGCGCCCAACATAGACGGGAAAATCAGCCGCCATCATCAAAGCTTCATCGCCAATCTGGCGCGCTGTATGAGTTGGCGCAACTTTAATTGGGCCTTTTTCTATCCCGCCATAACCACGCGATAAAATCGCCACCCTTTGCCCCATTTTTTCCAACATATCAGCAAGCATTAAGGTGACAGGGGTTTTGCCCGCCCCGCCGAGTGTGACATTGCCGACGCAAATAACAGGCTTTTCCACCTGCACGGGGTGCGTCAAATGCCGCCGCAACAAGCTTGCCCCGCAATAAATCTGCGCGGCAGGCCATAATAGGTTTTTTGCTAAACCATAAGGCCTATCAGCCGACCAAAAAGCAGGCGGTCTAAACATTGTTTTTATTTTTCTCCCTCTTTATTTCTGCTAACCCTGTCTCTGCAAGCAGGGGCTGTAAAATCTTATAATAAGTCTCGCATGCCCCACTATTGGCTTCGGCAAAAGCTTGCGCGCGCAAAAGCATGGCTTGGCGTTCATCTTTATCAAATAAGAGCCGATTGACAGTGGCCGTTAGTTCCAACCCATCAGCGATGGTAACCACAGCCTGTGCTTTGGCAAGCCGTGCGAATATGGATGTAAAATTGCTAATATGCGGGCCGTGAATCAAGACCATGCCAAGTTGGGCGGCTTCCATTGGATTTTGCCCGCCATGTGGCACAAGTGAGCCGCCAATAAAGGCGACTTGCCCTAAACGGTAAAATAATCCCATTTCACCAATCGTATCGGCTAGATAAATATCTGTTTGCGCCTGAATTGGCTCTTCCCTGCTCCTTTGCGCGACATTTAGCCCAAGCGTTTCTAACTCTGCTTTAATCATATCCCCCCTTATCGGGTGGCGGGGAATAATAATTGTCAAAAGGGCTTGATGATTGGCGACAAGGGCTTGATGCGTTTGCGCGGCCAATATATCTTCGCCAACATGCGTGCTAGCGGCTAACCAGACAGGGCGTGTGCCAATCTGCGTTTGCAATGTCTCTAATGCGGTCGCATCAAAGGGCAAAGGCGGGGCGTCTAATTTGAGATTATCTAATGTTTTAATATGTTTTGCTCCTAAATCTGTGAGCCTGTCTGTTGTTAATTGGTCTGAGGCAAGAATAAGGCTAAACCGCCCTAATAGGGTGCGGATTGTTGTCGGTGCTTTTTTCCATTTTATATATGCGTTTGGCGATAGGCGCGCATTGATAAGTATGAGTGGAATATTTTTATGATAGGCTCTATCTAGCAAATTAGGCCAAAATTCGGATTCGACAAAAATAGCTATTGAAGGCGACCAATGGCGGATAAAACGCCGCACAAAAAGCGGATAATCAATAGGCACATATTGATGAATAAGCCGTGCCATTTTCCTTTTGGCAATAATATCAGCCGATGTGACTGTGCCACTTGTTAAGAGAATATGGCGTTGTGAATCAGTTTCTAATAATTTGCCAATAAGCGGCAAGACGGAAAGCGTCTCCCCAACACTTGCGGCATGTATCCAAATAAGTTGCCCGTTTGGGCGTGCCTTGTGTGCGCGCCCATAGCGTTCGGCAATACGCATCGGGTCTTCGCGGCCCTGCTTTATACGCCACCGCACAAGCAAATTGATAAAAGGCCATGCAAGCCAAGTGAGCCATTTATAAGCAATCAATAAATAGGGCATGGAATAAG
>JAPPQG010000207.1 GCA_028816945.1 Alphaproteobacteria bacterium | reverse complement strand
CGCCGCCGCTTGCCATGCTCAACATCACGCCTAACGACTCCTCGCCTTCGTTAACTTGCAATTCTGCATAAGGGAGGGCGCCCGGATATAATTTATCATTGATGATAAAGGCAGGCGTGCCGGTTATACCAATAGATTGGCCTAATGCTAATGTGTCTTGAATATGTTTTTTAATGCTTGCCTTTTGCCCGCGTTTATTTATGTCATCTACATCAAGCCCATTTTGTTTTATAAATTTATTCAGGCGGGCTTTATTCAAACTCGCTTTGCTTTCAAATAGGGTGCGGTGTAGGTCCATATATTTGCCCTGTTCTTTTGCGGCTAGCACAGTTTGTGCGGCAAGCGTGGAAGTAGGGCCGAGGATTGGATATTCCTTAAAAATAATCCGTATATCATCATTGGCTTCGGCAAGGCGTATTAAATCGGGGAAACTGCGTTTGCAATAACCGCAATTATAGTCAAGGAATTCGACGACTGTAATTGGCGCATCGGCTCTGCCAATGAAAAAATCGCGTGGGTCAGCATAAAGTTCATCTGCTTTACTCATTAACATTTCTTCGGTCTTGCGTATTTCCTCAGCATTGGCATATATGGCTGCCTTATTCAGCATTGAGATGACGAATTGTGGATTATTCATCAAATAATTTTCAATAATTGTTTCAATCTGCTTTGTCTCCATAGTAGATATGGGGGCCGATAGAGTGGCGGGGTCATTTTGCATGTTATTATTTTTTGCATGTGCTTTGTCAGCACTTTCAGCATGGGAAAATGTTAAACTTGCTATGGCAAAAAAGGCGACAAATATAAAAGGGCGTAAATAGGTCATAATAAATATCCAAATAAGGGGCAGTAATAATAAATATCCAAATAGGGGGCAGTAATAATAAATATCCAAATAAGGGGTAGTAATAGCGATATTATAGGAGGCTGGCGCGCATATGCAACTAAATATCGGCGGCTATATCACGGGCGCGTATCCATTCGGGTGAGCCTTTTTTCAGTTGCTGGGCGGCACGGCGGGCGTGTTTTTTGGCTTTATCTGTTTGCCCATAGAGGAAAAACCGTTCCGCCGTTGCCAATTCAGCCCGTGCTATTTCGCCAATCTGGCTGTATGCTCGGGCAAGCTGGAAATAGGCGGTTGTATTGTCAGGGTCAAACCGCAAAGCCTGTTTCAGCAATTTTATAGCTTCGCGCGCTGTTGTTTTCTTTTCTAATGCGACTTTTGTTGCCGCAAGGCCAATCAGTAAAAGGGGTTCATTTGGGTCAAGGGCAACGCTTTTCGCATAGGGTAAGCTACTTTCTGGGATACGGCCTGCTTCAAATAAGACTTGCCCTTTTAATTCATAAAAATATGGATTATTGGGCTGTTCGGCAATCAATGTATCAATCAAAGTGAGCGACTCATCGGTAAGCCCTCTTTTGTGATAGGCGATTGATTTGGCATAGCGGGCGGGGAGGTCATTTTGTTCTGCATAGCGGCGTAAGGTTGTGCTGGGATGGTCGAGAAAGCCGTAAATTTTTGCCTTTGCTAAATCATGGCGCTTTTGTAATTGCGGTGAGTCTTTAACCTCTCTAAATGCTGACCGCTCCCTACCTGCTTCATACGCATTGGCCCTATCGCGTGACATAGGGTGGGAACGCGCATAAGGGTCTTGATTGACTTCAGAGAGAATTTCTTGGTCGGCTAGATCACCCATCAATTCTATTATGCCTTCGGGCGATTGTTCTGTGGCTTCAAGGAGTTGCAAAGCGACTTGATCAGCGGCCGCTTCTTGCGCACGGCTATATGTTAAAAAACTGCGTTCGGCAATCTGTTGCCCGCCCGTAATCAAAGCAAGCCCCGCATCCCCTTGCCCTGCAACCAATGCCCCAATGCCAAGAATGGTTGCAATCACAGCGGGGGTGCGGGCTTTGGCTATGGCACCGGGCATGCGGGCTAAATGCCCGCCTTTAATATGGCCGACTTCGTGGGCAATCACGCCAATGACGACATTGGGTGTGTCTGCTTCTAGGATGAGTCCTGTGTGGAAAAATATATTCTGCCCGCCGGCGACAAAAGCATTTAGCCTGCGGTCATCAATAATGCCCATGCCGACATTATCAGGGTTGAGACCGGCGGCTAAAAAAATAGGCGTTGCATAATCGAGTAGCAGTTTTTCAATTTCTGCATCGCGAATAAAACCACCCGCAAAAACAGGCGCACTTGTAAGCAGGCCTAGTAAGACAAGGCCAAGCAAATAGATATGACGCAAACCTTTTCTCATAATTCTATATTACTATAAATATACCCATATAGATATTAAAAATAGATATTAAAAACTAGCGTTGCCACCAGCCTTGTCTAGCTTCGCCTTTTTTATCTATATCAGCTTTTATATCAGCTTTTGCGCTAGGCGCAGGCTTTTGCCTTATATTTTCAGGCTTGTTTTCAGCCCTTTTTTTAGCCTTATTTTCAGCCCTTTTTTCAGTCTTGCTGCTGTCCTTATTTTTGGCTTTTTTGGGTGTTTTTGGGGCCGTTTTCTTTTTATCTTTCGGCTTTATGACAAGGGGCGAATCGGCTGTTTCCGAAGGCTTGGCTTTTGCCTGTTTGGCTTTGTTTTTTGCCCTGCTATTTGTTTTGCTATTTGCCCTGCTATTTGTCTTGCTATTTATTGGGCTTTTGGCTGGATTTCTGCCTGTCTTGTTGGCTGTTTGGGTGCGTTGTTTTTTAGGCGTTGCCTTTTTCGCCTTTTTCTCTGCTTGGGTTTCAGTTGGCGACTCAATTTGCAATTCGGGCATATTCGGCAATGTGGTTTGATTTATATCTTGCTCTTTTGCGCCTTGTTTTTTTGCATCTTGTTTTTTTGCATCAGGCCCTTTCTCTTTTGCATCATGTTTTTTTGTTTCCTGCACTTTTGCGTCCTGCATGGAATCTACGGCTTCATTATTGTCATTATAATTTGCATTATCCGCTTTCCCATTATCCGCTTTTCTACGGCGGCCACCGCGCCGCCCGCGCCGCCGTCGGCCTCTATTTTCTAATTTTGATTGGGGCATATCCATATCCAATTCCCCATCCATGCGTACTAATTTTGTTTTGCCCTTTTTATCTGTATTCGCAAGGGCAATTTGCATGGCCGTTAATGTGCTATCGCGATTGATAATAATTGCACTATTTGTTTTGTCCTCAATGGCGAGAAGATTCGCGCGTTTTTGATTCAAAATATAATTAGCTGCATCGGGTAGCATGCTGACAATTATTTCTTGTCTGTCGATTGTTTGCTGTGTGTTTTGTTGCTGCATTTTATCGGCTTCTTCCTCTATCACACGCAAAATATGCAAAACACGGTTTTCAACTGACCGCACTAGACCTGTGCCATTACAATGCTCACAAGGCACACTCGCCCCCTCTAATACACTTGCCCGCAAGCGTTGGCGTGACATTTCAAGCAAGCCAAAAGGGCTAATGCGGCCAACCCGTATGCGGGCGCGATCATGTTTAAGTGCTTCTTTTAACTTGCGCTCGACGGCTCGATTATGGCGTGGCTCATTCATGTCAATAAGGTCAAGCACTAACAGCCCGGCAAGGTCGCGCAAACGCATTTGCCGTGCCGCCTCTTGCACGGCTTCTAAATTGGTTTTTTGGGCGGTTTTTTCAATACTATGTTCTTTGGTTGCCTTGCCCGAATTAACATCTATGGCAACAAGGGCTTCTGTTTGGTTAATAACGAGATAGCCACCCGATGGCAATGGC
>JAPPQG010000023.1 GCA_028816945.1 Alphaproteobacteria bacterium | reverse complement strand
TGCTAGCACATTAGCAATAAAGGACTTGACTGTCTTGCCCAATCTATTGGGTGAAGGCAGTATTGAATTTCGGCTTATTCAGCGGGTGGTGGAGGATAGTGGCCGCTTTGCGACAATTGACGGGCAAGTCGTATTAGAAAATCCCCAAAATGACAGCCTAGCGGTGCAAGCAGGCAGTGCTACAAAAATTTTTATTGCCGCCGATGAGACAAGCATTACAGGCAGATATGGCACGCTCACAGTCAATCAAGACGGCACATGGGACTATACATTAGATAATAGCGATGGTGGTGCCACAGATACGCTCACGAGCGGGCAGACGCGCGGCGATATTTTCACTTTCACCTATGAAAATGACGACGGCGATACATTGACCCAAACACTGACCCTGACGATTGAAGGGCGCACAGATATGGAAATTACAACAAATGCAGAGTTTGATCAAAGTGCGGCAACGGCAGATTTGGCTGTCCATAATGAAAACCCAAGTTCAGGCTTGCAAACAATTCGCACAGGCGCAGGCAATGATATTATATTGCCTAGTGAAATTGTCAATCACCAAGAGACCATATATGCAGGCGGTGGGGCAGATGAAATATATGGCGGCGGGGGCAATGATGATTTGCGGGGCGAAGCAGGCAATGATTATTTAAGTGGTGGTGCCGGGCAAGACAGATTAACGGGCGGCACGGGCAATGATATTTTTGTCCTTGCGCTTACAAATACACAAGCCGCTGATTTGGATATTGTCACAGATTTTGCCCGCGGCGATAAGATAGAAGTTGATACGACCAGCGGCACAGAGACTACATTGAATGCCCTGCGCAATGCGGCCAATATAAGATGGGCGCAAAACACAGATGCAAGTTCGCTAACAGGGGGAAGCTCAACAAATGACCCAAACACACAGGATACAGTTATCTATGATACACAAGGCACAGCCGCCACGAACGATGATATTGTCCTTATGGTGCTAGAAGACTATCATGCCCCCCTCTCAATAAATGATTTTGAGATTGTCTAGCTGATTTCATTATAAAATTGCGCTTGCACGCGCCCAAATATGCGCCCGAGTGCGTTTTTGCGGGCATTTGCGGGTGTTTCAGCCTGTTTTTATTGTTCTATATTTGTTCGCATTTCTAAAAATGCCTGCCCCCAAAATGCCCTAAAACATTTGACAAGCCCGAGACATTATCTTAATGTTTTTGTGTTCTAATCGAACCGAACGGCCCATGAAGCAATTTCATGGGTCAGGTTCATGAATAAGTTTCAGGTGGTGGGCTAGCTGCCTGATATAATGCTCTTAAATAGTTATAAAAAACAATGGGTTACGTAAAATTGGCTTATTATTATATGATTGACAATATAATTGATAGGGCAAACCATAAGCTCACCTAAATTTAATTTGCCTTGACATAGAGCTTTACATGTGGTTAATGTGGGGCAAAAGAGTAACATAATTAAAGAGTAACATAATTTAGGGGTGCCTTATTTAGGGTGCCTTGCCCGTATTTGTAAATATTGCCCGCATTTGTAAATAAAAGTAAATGCCACGGGCAAAATTCCGTAAAAATTAAGATAATTTGCGTAGTAAAGAAGTAATAACGTAAATACTGAAATAAATATTGAACTATTAAAGGGGTAATATAGTGGCTTACAATCAGCAACATATATCTATTGAACTTGCGATAGGCAGTTATGAAATTGATGAAAATAGGTCTAGGTCGAGCGCGCCTATGCCTATTGGCAAGCCGTCATCCGCCTGCCACGCACAGCTTCATATGAACTGTGGCAGATATTAGGGGGAAACATAATGGAACAAACAGCTTATGCCGGTGAAGCGTTTAATTTTATCCTGCCCGCACTTGAAGGCGGTGGCACTTATAGTCTGACTTCAATTTTAGATAGCACAGGAAGCCCCGTTTCTTGGTTGCGTTTTGCTGCAGGCACGCGCACGCTTTCAGGCACACCGAGTGCAGCAGATGAAGATAAAACTGTTATTGTCACACTGAGCGGGGGTGGCCAAACCCACACTTATACTATTTCAATCGATCCAGCCCGTTCGGCACCTGTATTTTCAGATTTCACTGTCGACTTACCCGAAAATACATTCAGAATTTCTCTCGTAAATGATCTTGCAACGCATGTAAGCGATGAAGATGATTCTGAGACTTTTACATTTGCTTTTGCGGATTCTGTTCCTCAGGCCATCCGCGACCTATTTTTAATTAGCAATGATGGCGGCCTGCGCTATATTGGATCGGCACAAAATTATGACACAGCAACAATTCGCTCTTGGACTTTTGATATTGTTGTCACAGACAGTACCGGCCTCGAAGATACGGCCACAGTGACGGTCAGACTCGTAAATAATGAAGTCCCTATTATTGACAAACATGTCCTTGAACATCAAGGCACGGCGATTGTGCTTACCGCCACCCATTTATCGACAACAGATGAAGATGATGGGGCAGCAACCCTTACTTACCAGATACTCAATTTTGCTAGTTCTAATGGTGGTATATTTCAAATTTTGGGCGACCATGACAATGACCCCGACACGGCTGATACTTTTGCCGATTTAGGCTTTATCGCTCGTTTTACACAAGCCGATATAGATGCAGGCCTTGTGCGTTATGTGCCGACTAGCGCAACATCTATACAAAGCGTAAGGATTGCTTTTTCTGTCACAGATGGCACCGATACGGCAGCTGGTACGCTGACTATAATTGTAACTGGCCAAACAGGCATATCCACCCACTTAATTAGAGATACAGCCACTAATGATAATTTTGACGATATATGGGGGCAATTTACAGTACCGCAAGGCACATTTACTGTGCAGCTAAATGGCGCAAATAGTTTTAACACGGGCAAGAGGGAGACAAATCCCCAAGGCACAGAAATTCAATTCACAAAGACCGCAAATGGCGATTATGGCAAATTATTTTATAATCAAGACGGCGCATATTGGTATCGCATAAATGATACGAAAGATGCGGCCATTAACGCCCTCAGTGCTGGTCAGCGTGTTGTTGATGTCATTGAAATAAAAGACAGTAGCGGCGACATTATCGAAACAATCATAATTGATATTAGAGGCGCAAATGATAGACCTGTTCTGCCAACCTCTAGTGGGGCAAATACTGGGCCTTCTCGATCCATTAGCGGCCCAACATATACGGATACGGCGGCGGCCGATGATTTCACAGATGATGCGCCGCCAGACGAGACAGGTAATTTTGGCGCGACTGACCCAGACGAAGGGGCAACATTAACATATGTAGTTGCGCAAGGCCAAACGGCAGCGCGCGAGGACGCGAGCGAGAGCGGTTTTACACATAGTGTGCAAGGTACTTATGGTAAATTATATTATAATAGCGGCACGGGCGGTTATAGATATGTACCAGATAATGACAAAATGAATGCGCTTGGCGCAGGCTCGCACACAGATGTGTTCGAAGTCACAGCAAATGACGGCATAGATACATCCACACAACATACATTTACTGTCACAATTAATGGGGCAGATGATAATATTGTATTTTCAGGGCATGATAGTTTAACGATTGCGGAAAATGAAAGAAGCGCAACAATTGGCACTGTGACGGCAAGAGACCCAGAGAATGTTGTCACTATTTCATCATATGCCTTGTCAGGCGAGCCTGCTGGTTTTGCGATTGATGCAAATGGGCAAATTACTTATGCAGGCACAGAGCTAGATCATGAGACCACCCCAACCATTACAGTC
>JAPPQG010000030.1:6324-10271 GCA_028816945.1 Alphaproteobacteria bacterium | reverse complement strand
GGGTTTTCAGAGAATCGTTTGATAAATGTTTTGCCGGCAAATTGTGGCAAGGTGGCATTTTTATCAATACCTAACGCTTTATCCATAAGCGGGCGGGTGAGGTGGTTTTCCCGCTTTGACCCCCAATTTGCAAGCGGGGCAATGGTGCCTGCTAATTTGCCATTGCGGTCCATTTGCGCCAACTGGCTCTGCACAAAAGGCGCGCGCCCTTTTTCATGCAAAGCGACAGCGCGGGCGCGCAACATTAAATGCGGAAAATCAAGGTTAAATTCATGGGGCGGCACATAGGGGCATTTTGTCATAAAGCACATATCACATAAAGTGCATGCCTCTTCGATGGCGGGAAAGCCTTTACTATCGACACTATCTAATTCGCCGGTTTCTGATTCATCAATCAGGTCAAACAGGCGGGGGAAACTATCGCATAGATTAAAGCAACGCCGACAGCCATGGCAAACATCAAATTGGCGGCGCATTTCTTCGTCTAATGCGGCGCGGTCGTAAAATTCGTCATTGTGCCAATCTAATGGATAACGTGTGGGGGCTTCCATACCGCCTTCGCGTGGCGGTTGGGTGGCCTGTGTTTTTTCTTCGGCCATAAATTACCTATGCTAGATGATAGCAAATATGATGCTAGATAAATATAGAGACTATCAATAGAGTCCCGCCCCTATCAAAGATAGGGGGCAGGTGTTATTAGCCGTCTAATGTATCAAGCGCTTTTTGGAAACGGCCAGCATGGGATTTCTCCGCTTTGGCCAAAGTTTCAAACCAATCAGCAATTTCGTCAAAGCCTTCATCACGCGCCGTGCGTGCCATGCCCGGATACATATCCGTATATTCATGGGTTTCACCAACAATGGCGGCTTTTAGATTATCAGAAGTTGTGCCAATTGGCTCACCTGTTGCTGGATCACCAACTTCTTCTAAAAATTCTAAATGGCCGTGTGCATGGCCTGTTTCACCTTCGGCGGTGGAACGGAAAACCGATGCGACATCATTATAGCCTTCCACATCAGCCTTTTGGGCAAAATAAAGATAACGGCGATTCGCTTGGCTTTCCCCAGAAAAAGCCTCTTTAAGATTATCAACCGTTTTAGAGCTTGCGAGGGACATTTTCATCTCCTATTTCATTCAAAAAGTTTCATTCATTATATTGCAAATCGACCAATGTTCTACAAATCCCATGTTCTACAAATCGCCGACTTGCAATAATTCATATTTAACAATTCGGGGTGGGCTTGTCAAGGATTATTTAGAATAATTCTAAAAAAAATCAAAAAAATATATTTTTCTTTATATTCAAATAATTAGCTACTTATTCGGCAGGCGCAGGGGCGTTATTGACGCGAATAATGACATCGACGCGCTTCATTTCCAGCCCATCGGGTATAGCGGGCAGGTTTGTTATCGTAATATCATCGGCGGGAATATCAATCAGGCGGTTTTCATCGGTAATGAAAAAATGGTGATGGGGGCTTATATTCGTATCAAAATAACTATGATTGGCATCGACCACAATTTGTCGCAAAAAGCCTGCCTCCATAAATTGGTGCAAACTATTATAAATTGTCGCCAAAGAAATTGACAAGCCTGCTGCCTGCACTTGCTTATGCAATGTTTCAGCCGTCACATGATGATTGCCGTCCGTAAAAAGCAGGCGTGCCAAAGCCAAACGCGGCTCTGTGACACGCAAGCCCGCAGCCCGCAAACGCTTACTTAATTGCGCCTTTTGGTCTTGCGCGGCAGGGTCTTTATTTTTTGCCTGCATCATTTTTTTTCTATACATTGTTCGCATTATTCCGCCTCATCTCTAAATAGTTTCATAACGGCATATAAGCATTGCTATATTCTATACTGCCTATCGCCTCATATTTCCTATCGCCTATATGCGCCCTGCTACTCTATATTCCCTGCTACTCTATATTCCCTGCTTGCTCTATATCCCATGCTCGCCTCTGCTTACCACCCTTGCGCCTTTTGTACCCTAGCACCTTGCCCCCTTTGCACCCTTGCCCCTTTTGAACCCTCACAGGACACTCACGCCCCGCAGGCTTCGCAAGCCCCGCAGGCCTGAAACTTAAAATCATTCTAAATAATTAGCATGTTTGAAGGGCAATGGCAAGATAAATTTTGCAAAATCTATCCACATATGGTCTTAATGGCATCGCTTGATAGCAAATCACCTATGGATAAAGCCCGCTCATTATGGTAAATTGGGCTTTATTGACAGATAATTAGGTATAATGACAGATAGGGAAATAATGAAAGCCAAACTAAAAGCCAAATCAAAAGGATGGACTCAGAATGACACGGCAAAATAGTTTCACCTATGAGGAATTGATAGAGTGTGCCAATGGTAACATGTTCGGGGCAGATAACGCCCAATTACCGCGCCCGCCTATGCTTATGTTTGACCGCATTACGAAAATCACCGATCAGGGGGGCGCTTTTGATAAAGGACATATGATTGCTGAATTGGATATTAAGCCCGATTTGTGGTTTTTTGCCTGCCATTTCAAAAATGACCCAGTTATGCCGGGCTGTTTAGGGTTGGATGCAATGTGGCAATTATTAGGGTTTTTTCAAGGCTGGCTCGGCCATAAGGGCAAAGGGCGGGCGCTTGGTGCGGGGGCGGTGAAATTCACTGGCCAAATTGAACCAGATAGCGGATTGGTCACTTATGAATTGGATATAAAGCGGGTTATTGCGCAGAAATTTGTTATGGGTATTGCCAATGGCACAGTCAGCATAGACGGCAAACCCATTTATGAGGCGCAAGATTTGCGGGTTGGCTTATTTAGGGTGGGGCAATTATAAACTATAATCGAATTGCAGGTTTAATTATCAAAATTGATATTCATTAAATGAAAGGAGTTTTCCATGCGGCGTGTGGCAGTTACAGGCATAGGCATTGTTTCTAGCATTGGCAATCAGGCGGATGAAGTTGCCGCCAGTCTAAAAAATATGCGCTCAGGCATTACGCGGGCGGATAAATATGCTGAACTTGGCTTTCGTAGCCAAGTGCATGGCTGCCCGACGCTTGACCCCAAACAAAATACAGATAAGCGCGTTAATCGCTTTATGGGTGATGGGGCGGCGTGGAATTATATTGCTATGGAGCAGGCGATTGCTGATGCGGGCTTAACCGAAACAGAGATAGACTGCCCGCGAACGGGTCTTATTATGGGGTCAGGTGGCCCAAGCACGAAAGCCTTAATTGAGGCGGCCGATATAACCCGTAAAAATGGCCCAAAAAGAGTTGGCCCTTTTGCTGTGCCGAAGGCTATGTCATCGACAAATTCGGCCACATTAGCTACGCCCTTTGGCATAAAGGGGGTTAATTATTCTATTTCTTCGGCCTGTGCGACTTCGGCTCATTGTATTGGCAATGCGGCTGAACTCATCCAATGGGACAAGCAAGATATTATCTTTGCCGGCGGGGGCGAAGAATTGGATTGGAGTTTATCGGTTTTATTTGACGCGATGGGGGCTATGTCGAGCAAATATAATGACACCCCTGCGACGGCAAGCCGTGCTTATGATGTGGGGCGCGATGGATTTGTGATAGCGGGCGGCGCGGGCGTGCTTGTTTTAGAGGAAATGGCGCGGGCGAAAAAGCGCGGGGCGAAAATCTATGCAGAAATTGTCGGCTATGGGGCAAGTTCGGACGGCCATGATATGGTGCAACCGTCGGGCGAAGGGGCGGTGCGTTGTATGCGCCAAGCCCTCAAAGGGCTTGATTGCAAAATTGACTATATTAACCCGCATGCGACGTCGACGCCGGTGGGCGATATAAAGGAAATTGAAGCTTTGCGGGAATTATTCGGCGCCGATTGCCCGCCTATGAGTGCGACAAAATCGCTGAGCGGTCATTCATTGGGCGCGGCTGGCGTGCATGAAGCCATTTATAGTTTGTTGATGATGGAACATAATTTTATTGCTGG
>JAPPQG010000030.1:3968-6061 GCA_028816945.1 Alphaproteobacteria bacterium | reverse complement strand
GCATGCGTTTCTAAATCTTCGCCGGTTTTTTGGTCGACAAGTTTCATAGATAAGCGCGCTTTGCCGCGGTCATCAAAGCCAACCAATTTGACTTTCACCTTATCGCCCTCATGGACAACATCGGAGGTGCGCTGGACGCGTTCATTTTTTAATTGTGAAATATGCACAAGCCCATCTCGCTGGCCGAAAAAATTAACAAATGCGCCAAATTCCATAACCTTAACCACTGTCCCGTCATAGACTTGACCCGTTTCTGGTTCAGCAATAATCGCATTTATCCGCCCGCATGCATCGGCAAGCGCAGCATTATCTGGTGAAGCAATTTTAACAGTGCCATCATCGGCAATATCAATTTTTGCGCCTGTCTGTTCGACAATTTCACGGATAACTTTGCCGCCCGGGCCAATAATATCGCGGATTTTATCTTGCGCGACAAGAATGGTTTCAATTTTGGGCGCATGTTCGCCCATTTGTGTGCGCGCATGGCCTAAGGCTTTACCCATTTCATCTAAAATATGGGCGCGGCCTGTTTTTGCTTGGGCAAGCGCAAGCTGCATAATTTCCTCTGTAATGCCAGTAATTTTAATATCCATTTGCAAAGCAGTAATGCCGTCTTGTGTGCCAGCCACTTTGAAATCCATATCGCCTAAATGGTCTTCATCGCCTAAAATATCCGATAAAACAGCAAAATTATCGCCCTCTTTAATCAGCCCCATCGCAATGCCTGCAATCGGCTTGGCGATTGGCACGCCCGCATCCATCATCGCCAAAGACGCCCCGCAAACAGTCGCCATAGACGATGAACCATTGGATTCGGTAATTTCAGAGACCAACCTTAATGTGTAGGGGAACTCATCTTCCTTTGGCAATAGGGGACGCAACGCCCGCCAAGCCAATTTGCCATGTCCCGTCTCACGGCGGCTCGTAAAGCCAACCCGCCCCGTCTCACCAACCGAATAGGGGGGGAAATTATAATGTAATAAAAATTTCGATTTATAAGCACCTTCTATCGCATCAATAAATTGTTCGTCATCGCCCGTGCCAAGTGTGGCAACGACAAGGGCTTGCGTTTCGCCACGCGTAAAAAGAGCCGAACCATGCGCACGCGGCAAAACACCCACTTCGCTTGCAATCGGTCGTATATCGGCCAGCGCGCGCCCATCAATGCGCTTTTTGCCACTTAAAATCGCGCCGCGCACAATATCGCTTTCAATTTTTTTGACAGCAGATGTGAGGGCAATTTTATCATCATCGGTTGCATTTTCATCTAAAAGGCTTTCATATAATTTTTCATGCGCCGCCGCTAATTGGTCTTGGCGTTGGGCTTTATCTGCTTGCTGATAGGCAGTTTCTAATTCGTTGCCAATTAAATCGGTAATTTGCGCCTGTATTTGCGTATTATCTGTTTCTGCTATATCCATAGGTGGTTTCGCACATTTTTCAGCAAGACGGATTATCGCTTGAATAATTTTTTGGAACTCATTTTGGCCATACATAACAGCCCCTAACATGACTTCCTCTGAAAGTTCTTGTGCTTCCGACTCCACCATTAAAACAGCATCTTGTGTGCCAGCAACAACTAAATCTAATTGCGATTGGCTCATCTCTTCAAATGTTGGGTTTAGCTGATAAGCACCATCGATATAGCCAATGCGTGCCGCACCAATTGGGCCTAGAAAGGGGAGGCCTGAAATTGTCAAGGCGGCCGACACAGCCACCATAGCGACAATATCGCTATCATTTTCTAAATCATGGCTAATGACTGTGGCAATAATTTGCGTTTCATTCTTAAAGCCTTTGACAAAGAGCGGCCGAATCGGGCGGTCAATGAGGCGTGAGACGAGGGTTTCTTTCTCTGATGGGCGGCCTTCGCGTTTGAAATAGCCGCCGGGAATTTTGCCCGCCGCATAATTTTTCTCTTGATAATTAACCGTTAAAGGGAAAAAATCAATACCCGCTTTGGGGTTGCGGTCAGCAACCACAGTCGCCAAAACGCTTGTCTCTCCATAAGTTGCCAATACAGCACCATCGGCTTGGCGGGCAATTTTGCCTGTTTCAATAATGAGTGGTCGCCCACCCCAATCAATTTCTTC
>JAPPQG010000030.1:0-3741 GCA_028816945.1 Alphaproteobacteria bacterium | reverse complement strand
AAGGTTTCATAACGCGCCGTATCACGCAATTTGACATAGTCAAGCAGACGGCGGCGTTGATTAACCATTTTCAACAAGCCTTTGCGGGAATGATTATCTTTCTTATGTGTTTTGAAATGTTCAGTTAGATTAGCAATCCGTTCTGAAAGAATAGCAACTTGTATTTCGGGCGATCCTGTATCGCCGGTTTTAGTCGCAAAGTCTTTCATAAGTTTTTGTTTTCGTTGTGTAGATATCGACATCATATACTCCTATCATTCATATCATCCTATATCATCTTATTATGATTAGGGCTAAAATTTTTAGCCCGCCAAATTAAAAACACGAGCAGGCCAAAACCTGCCCTTTTCAATAAATCCTAACGCCACAGGCATATCGGCCCGCATCGCTAAAACATGATCCCCAAAAGACCTTGTGTGTTTTGTTTTATTATTTTGCTGACCTTGCTTGCGCGCAGGTTCGCAAAAAAACTGTTTAGAACACACAATCGGTTGCCCCTGTCTAATATTTTCTGCTTGTTTTGGGCTTACAGTTAGAGCCGGGATGTCGTCTAGCGCAACTGCAAGCGGTAATAAAAGCATATCAAACAGATTGTCACCTGTATCAGAGGCCTCCGCTGTGTCGGCACTATGGCCTAAATTGGAAAATTTATCTAGTCTTATTATATTTTTTTGCGTAAATTGTCCAACCCGTATGCGCCTTAATTGTGTGACATGGCCAACTGCCCCCAAAATTTCAGCCAAATCGCGGGCCAAAGCACGAATATAAGTGCCTTTGCCACAGCACACTGAAAAGCGCGCATAATCCTTATGTGGTATATCAAGCAGATCGAAAGTTTTAATATGCACTTGGCGTGCCGCCAATTCTACCGCCGCACCCTGACGAGCAAGCTTATAGGCGCGTTGGCCGTCTATTTTAAGGGCCGAAAAAGCAGGCGGTTTTTGCCATATTGTGCCGCAAAATTGCGGCAAGACAGCGCATATTTCTGCTTTACTTGGCCGCTTATCACTTAATCGCTTGCTTGGCTGCTTATCCCTTAACTGTTTATTGCTTGGCTGTTTATCTTTTAATCGCTTATCATCGGGCGGCACTATGCGCCCCGTACTATCATCACTCACTGTGGCTGTCCCCCATTTAATGGTGAAGTGATATTCTTTTTCTGCCTTCACAAGATAGGGTATGGTTTTTGTGGCTTCACCCAAAGCAATTGGCAAAACGCCTGTCGCAAGCGGGTCTAATGTGCCTGCATGGCCTGCTTTTCGCGCCTGAAATAAATGGCGGATTTTATGCACAGCCTGCATAGAACTCATATTTTGGGGTTTATCAAAATTGAGCCAACCAGAAAGGGCGCGCATTTTAGCTCGTTTTGCCATTATCGCTTTCCTGCTTTTTCTGCTCATTCTGCTCGGCAGTCAATTCTGGTGCAATATCACGGCGCACATCCGCACGCGCAAAAAGCGCATCCATTGTTTCAGCATTGGCAAAACTTGTATCGGGCTTAAAGACAAGTTGTGGGACATATTTTAGGCGCAAGCCCTTACTCATCGCGCCGCGTAATTGGGGGGCAAGCTGATTGAGGGCTTGTGTGACCTGTTCTAGATTCGCCCCGCCAAGCGGCATAATATAGGCTGTCGCCTGCCGTAAATCAGGGCTTGTATCGACTTGTGTAATTGTTATTAAGCGGGCATCAAATTCTACACCGCCTATATCATCACGGGTGAAAATATCGCATAGCCGCCGCCGCAATAATTCGCCAACCCGTAATTGGCGTTGGCTTGGGCCGGTTTTTTGTCTTTGTAGATGATTTTGCATAATGCAACCTATTCGCACACTCTTTATTCATACAGCCATTATTCGCACAACTTTATTGACACAGCTTCTATTTACACAATCCTTATTGACACAATCCTTATTGACATAGCCATTATTGACACAGCACTTATTCACAAAACCTTATTCACACAGCTATTATTTACACAGGGCGGCTCATACAAATAAGACTGCAAATTGCAGATATTAGCCTGCTCGGCTGACATCATCTAATGTGCGGGCAATTTCCTCTATTTCATAACATTCAATAACATCACCGGGCTTCAAATCCTCATAATTTTCAACCCCCATGCCGCATTCTTGGCCGGCATTGACTTCTTTAACTTCATCCTTAAAACGGCGCAAAGAATTGAGATGGCCTTCATGCACCACAACATCATCGCGGATAAGCCGCACCCGTGCGCCACGCCTAACCAGCCCATCAGCGACCCGACAGCCAGCAATTTTATTCGATTTAGAAATATCGAAAATCTCTAAAATCTCTGCATTGCCAAGCCGAATCTCACGCTTATCAGGTGTTAGCAAGCCCGCCATAGCCGCTTTCATATCATCAACAAGGTCATAAATGACATTATAATAGCGAATCTCAATACCCGTTTGCTCTGCCAAATTGCGTGCTTGCGCATTGGCGCGCACATTAAAGCCAATGACGGGGGCTTGTGAGGCGGCGGCTAATGTAATATCGCTTTCTGTCACCCCGCCTACGCCTGCATGGATAACACGGGCGCGCACTTCCTCATTGCTAAGTTCCTCAATGGCTTGGGTTATGGCTTCTGCTGTGCCTTGTACATCGGTTTTAATGACGAGCAGTAATTCTTTCATATCGGTTTCTTTAATCTGTTTTAACATTTGATCTAATGAGGAGCGCGCGGCATTTGTGGTGCGCGTATGGCGCGCTTTATTTTGCCGATAATTAGCAATTTCGCGTGCTTTGGCTTCATTTTCCATAACATTAAACATATCACCCGCCGCTGGCACACCATTTGCGCCTAAAATTTCAACTGGCATAGAAGGCGTTGCCGCCATCAATTCTTCCCCCCTATCATTAAGCAAGGCGCGCACACGACCTGATTCTTCACCAACAACAAAAATATCACCCGTCCGCAAAGTCCCGCGCTGTATCAATATGGTTGCCACCGTACCGCGCCCTTTTTCCAATTTAGCCTCAATCACCACACCATTTGCCTCCCTGTCTGGATTGGCTTTTAATTCAAGCAATTCAGCCTGTAATAAAATAGATTCCAAAAGTGCCGCTAGGCCTTCCCCTTTCAAGGCAGAAATCTCAACAAATTGCGTCTCGCCACCCATATCTTCGGCAATAATTTCATGGGCAAGCAGTTCATTTTTAACCCGCTTCGGGTCGGCTTCTGCTTTATCCATTTTATTGAGGGCAACAATTATCGGCACTTGCGCGGCTTTGGCATGGGAGAGGGCTTCAATTGTTTGCGGTTTTACGCCATCATCAGCTGCGACAACTAAAACGACAATATCGGTTACTTTTGCGCCGCGCGCCCGCATAGAGGTAAAGGCGGCGTGGCCCGGCGTATCAATAAAACTGACCCTTTCGCCACTTTCCGTTATGACTTGATAAGCCCCAATATGTTGGGTAATGCCGCCTTTTTCACTTGTCGCAATATTGGTTTTGCGCAACGCATCCAGCAATGAAGTTTTGCCGTGATCCACATGCCCCATGACGGTAACAACAGGCGGGCGCGGCTTTTTGCTTGCCTCAATATCATCTTGGGTATCAATAATATCCTCAATATCCGACTCCGTCACACGATTAACCTTATGGCCTAATTCACCCGCAATCAGTTCGGCCGTATCCGCATCTATTGTGTCATTGATTTTTGCCATGACATTTTGTTGCATAAGCAATTTAATAACATCAGCGGCGCGCTCAGCCATACG
>JAPPQG010000027.1:8635-10271 GCA_028816945.1 Alphaproteobacteria bacterium | reverse complement strand
ATAAAATAAGCCATATGAATAAAAAACGCATAATTTGTCCCGCCATAATTACCCCGTCTTAATGAATTGTCACATGACTATTTACCATGCGCGCTTTGATGTCTAACTATTATATCATATATTGTTCATCCCATTGCGCGCCACTCTTTTAAGCGTTAAAGTGCTACCTAATGAATCGCTTGGAATAATATAACATGAAACATGCCATAATAAATTATATGATTGGTGGCCGTCTAACATTTAGCCTGCTTATTTTGCTCCTATTGATTGGCTATATGTCTCTATTATTAGGTGGCACAATAGAATCTCTTGCTCGCCTTCTCGATATAACATTCGGGCAAGGGACATTGATGGAAAATATTATTATTTGGCAAATCCGCGCCCCGCGCATTGTGCTAGCCGCGCTTACGGGTTTTGCTTTGGGTCTTGCAGGGGCGGCCATACAGGGCTTATTGCGCAACCCATTGGCTGAACCTGCTTTGTTGGGTGCGTCTAATAGTGCCGCTTTGGGTGCTGTTATGATTATTTATTTGGGATTAAGTGGCACTTTATCTTTTGCTGTGCCATTTGCGGCAACCTTATGTGCGTTGCTCTCAGTTGGCTTGCTGTTTTTGCTGGTCGGCCAACGCGCCGATACAGTAAGGCTAATATTAGCGGGCTTTGCGGTGAGTGCTTTTTCGGGCGCCGGCATAGCATTAGCCCTCAACCTATCGCCTAATTTTTTTGCTGCCCTTGAAATTGCCTTTTGGTTATTGGGGTCGGTGGAAAATCGCAGTTGGCAACATGTTATGCTCGCTTTGCCGCCTGTTTTATGTGGCATTATTTTATTGCTTTCAGGCGGGCGCGGGCTAGATGCGCTTGCTTTGGGGGAAGAGACGGCGACAAGTCTAGGCGTTCGTTTGACTTATTTGCGCTGGCGGTTGGTTGGTGGCATGGCATTGGCTGTTGGGGGGACGGTGGCGGTTGTTGGTGTGATTAGTTTTGTCGGCCTCATTGCCCCGCATGTGGTTCGCCCTTTTACAGGCGGTGTGCCGTCGCGCTGCTTATTGCCGTCTGCCTGTGTCGGGGCGCTTATGCTTGTATTGGCCGATAGTTTCATTCGTATCATACCAACACAGGTGGAATTGAAATTAGGGGTTGTGACAGCTTTTATTGGTGTGCCGATATTCCTTTTTCTGCTTTTGCGCGCCCGCCATTTTACCGCGCAAATAAATGTTTGACATATTTTTGCAATTATATTATGCAAAGAGTCTGCCTATGGTGCCCATAAGGGGTAAAAGGGAATGCAGTGCGGCTTTGGGGTGGTTCCATTATCGACCCTATCAAACCTATACAAGCCAAATCTGCAACTGTCCCCGCAACTGTAAGCGGCGAGCGATTATCCATAACCACCCATAAGGGGAAGGGGATATAAGCTAAGACCCGTAAGTCAGGAAACCTGCCATAGCGGTCGTTTGTTTCCAAGCCGGGGTAGCTCTGGGAAAGCGGAATTTCCGTTCAAAACGGCATGAGTTCAACCAGCTGCACAGTTAAGCACTGTGCAAGCAGGGCGCGTTTGATTGATATGATTGATTGGACTTTACTTTTGACGGAGAGCAAAATGAATAAGAGAATAGGTTTATGTCTGCTACATGTT
>JAPPQG010000027.1:5252-8497 GCA_028816945.1 Alphaproteobacteria bacterium | reverse complement strand
CCAACCCAAAGAGAGCAGATTGGCACTTCTGTTGCGGTCATAAATGCTTTGCAATTAGAGCAAGCGCAAACTGTTTATGCGCAAGATGCACTAAAATATATTGCTGGTGTTGCGGTTTATCAAAGTGGTGGGGCAGGCACAACTTCTAATGTCTTTTTGCGTGGCCTTGCGGGCAAATATACGAGTTTGGTAATTGACGGGATACAGGTTAATAACCCGGTGAGCCAACAGGCTGCTTGGCCGCATATCACTGTCAATGGCATTGAACGTATTGAAGTTTTGCGTGGCGCACAGGGTGTTTTATATGGCAGTGAGGCGGTTGGCGGCGTGGTGAATATATATACGCGGGCCGGCGGCGAACAACGCCATGCGGTGCGATTAGAAATGGGGCGTTTTGATACAGAGCAGGGCGAATTTTCGACAAGTGGCGATTGGGGACAATTAGGCTATGGGCTGTCTGTGCAGCATTTCAAAACAAAATCTATTTCCGCACGAGCTGATAATGATGAAAGAGATGAGAATGAAAACCTATCCCTTGTTGGCCGTTTTACCTATCCAATAGGAGAATATGGGAAAGCGGAATTTGCTTTGCGCACGCATAATGGGGAGACAGAATTTGATGGGTGTGCTTTTGGTTCTAGCGATGATTGCCATACAGACTCCGATAATCAGGCTGGGCGATTGGCGTTTAGTTGGCAACGCAATAAAATCAACCATGAATTTGCCTATGCGTTGAGTAAAGCAACAGATGATAATTTTGTCAATCAGGGTTTGACTTCCACCAATGAAGGTGAGCGCAAGACCTTTGACTATCGAGCAATTATCGCACACAACCCAAACAATCAATTTGTTTTTGGCTTGCAGCATGAAAATGAATCTTATCTATCCCAAACAACAACAAGAGCATATTATGAAACCAATATGCAGGCCGCCTATATTGTCTGGCAGGGCATATGGCCTAACGCATTAGAGCAGGATAAATTACATATTAGTTTGGCGGCGCGCCATGACAGCCATGACGAGGCAGATGATTATCAAACAATGCGGGCGACTTTGCGCTGGCAGGTTTTGCCTAAATTGGCTTTGCGTACTGCCTATGGCACAGCGCGCCGTGTGCCAAGCCTATTTGAACTCAATGACCCATTATATGGCAATAAAAATTTGCGCGCAGAAAAAAGCGCAAGTTTTGATATGGGGTTTATCTATCGCGTCAATGATATAATAAGGGTTGAAGTGACCGCGTTTGACATAAAGATAGATGATTTAATCGGCTTTCACCCGCAAACATTCCGCTCTATACAAACGACAGGGCAAACCACCTCAGAAGGTATTGAGTCTGCGCTTGTTTGGCAAATAGCAGATGCGACAGAATTTGTAGCCAATTATACTTATACTGATGTTAAAGAGCCGTCAGGGGCGCGCGCCATTCGCCGCCCGCGCCATATTGTCAATTTAAGTTTAACGCATGATTTCAATGAAAAACTAAATGGCACACTCACATGGCATAATGCCCGCTCTATATTGGATACAGATTTTAGCACTTTTCCAAGCAAGCAGGTCGCCTTGGATGATTATCATCTTGTCAAACTAGGCTTTAATTACATGCTTACAGATGCGGTGCGGCTTTATGGGCGTGTGGAAAATGCACTAAATGATGATTATCAAACTGTATTGAGTTATAATAGCCCGCCGCGTGCCGCCTATATGGGGGTGCAATTTGATTTTTAATAAGGTTAAGGCAGGACATGTAGATGCGCATTATAACGCTTTTGCCAAGTGCAACAGAAATTGTCGCCGCTTTGGGGCTAGCAGATAGGCTAGTTGGCCGTTCTCATGAATGTGATTGGCCGACAAACCTATCGCATTTGCCGATTTTAACAGAACCGAAAATAAACCCGCAAGCCTCTTCGGCGGCGATTGACCGCGATGTGCGCGCCTTAATGGAAGAGGGATTGTCTGTTTATAATGTGGATGCAGAACAATTAAAAGCCTTACAGCCTGATTTTATTATTACCCAGTCCCAATGCGAACTTTGCGCGGTTAGTTTAAGCGATGTGCAGCAGGCTTTGGTCGATTGGACACAGGCAAGGCCACAACTGATTTCATTAGAGCCTATGTGTTTGGCTGATATTGGGAAAGATATTGATAATTGCGCCAGCGCGCTTGGCTGTGCGACGGAAGGAAACACGCTCACTGCACACATGGATGACGCATTTGCCAGCTTGCGTGATAAAACAGCCTCTTTGTCGCATAAGCGCGTTTGTTTTTTGGAATGGCTTGCGCCTCTTATGGGGGCGGGTAATTGGATGCCAGAACTTATTGAATTGGGCGGTGGTGAGACGCTTAGCGGCGAAAAGGGCGTTCATTCGCCGGTCATTGAGTGGGATGAATTGGTGGGCTTGGATCCAGATTTTATTATTATCGCGCCTTGTGGTTTTGATATTGCCCGCACAAAAGAGGAAATAAAAGCCATAAATCAAATGCCACAATGGCAGGCTTTGCGCGCCGTGCAAAATAAGCAAGTCTTTATTGCCAATGGCAATCATTATTTTAATCGCCCAGGCCCGCGTCTTGTCGAGTCGGCACAAATTGTTGCCGAAATTTTGCACCCCGCCCATTTCCCGCCCCAATTTGCGCCAAATGGTTGGCAAAATATGGCGCAAGGCTAGGGGCCTATATGGCAGATTCGAACGAATGGATTTATTGGTTTTTGAAAATGTGAGCTATCGGATACAAAACCATATATTGGTTGATAGACTCAATCTTGCTTTATCGGCCGGCGAAATGGTTGCTTTGCTTGGGCCAAATGGGGCGGGCAAAACAAGTCTCGTTAAACTTGCCGCTGGCCTTTATACGCCAAGCACGGGGCGTATTTTATTGGACGGTCTGCCTATGCAACAGGCTGACCCGCTTGTGCGGGCAAAAAAAATAGCCTATTTGCCACAATTTCAAAACATTGCTTGGCCGATGGCGGGGCGTGATATTGTCGCGCTTGGCCGCTTACCGCATCACGGCATTTATGGCTTTGCCAATGCGGCCGATTTTGCAGCCATTGATTGTGCGATTCACAAAACAGGCGTACAAGCCTATGCCGACCGCCCGATTACACAATTATCAGGGGGCGAACAAGCGGCCATAAAAATGGCGCGGCTCTTGGCGGGGCAAACAGATATTTTGCTTTTAGACGAGCCTATTCAGTCGCTTGACCCGGCCCGCCAACTTGCCATTATGGAACTGTTAGCGGC
>JAPPQG010000027.1:1342-4939 GCA_028816945.1 Alphaproteobacteria bacterium | reverse complement strand
CCTTGCCAAAGGGCGTTCATTGGCGGTGATTGGCCCAACCGCGGCAGGTAAATCGGTTTTGCTAAAATGCCTGATTGGCCTTTATCCGCCCCAAGCAGGCACGATTCACATTGACGGCCAAGCCGCGCATATGGTTGCCGCAAAACGCTCGCCCGCCCTAAATGCCCGCATCGGCATGCTCTTTCAGCAAAATGCCTTATTTAATAGTCTCACTGTTTGGGAGAATATCGCCTTTCGTTTAATCGCTAATCATGTGCCGCGTAAAGAGGCGCGCACACGCGCTGAAAAATTATTATTGCGCGTTGGCCTGAGTGCAGCAAGTGCGACGCTTTTTCCGTCCGATTTATCAGGCGGTATGCAAAAACGGGTTGGCTTTGCCCGTGCGATTGCAACTGACCCGCATATTTTGCTTTTAGATAATCCAACAGCAGGGCTTGATCCGATATTGGTTGCCCGCATTGACCGCATGATTGTACGCCTCACCCGTGAAATGGGTGTTACAGTCATTTCGGTCACAAGCAATATGAATGGTATTTTTGATGCTTATGATGAAATTGCCGTTTTAGCCGATGGTGACTTAAAATGGCATGGCACAAGTGAAGCCGCGCGCACAGATAAGAATGAATGGTTGCGCCAATTATTAGAAGGCCGCCGTGATGGGCCTATTAAAATGCAAACGGGCGAGATGCGAGTTGCTTAAATCATGTGATTTGAAATAGGAGACTTTATGGAACATATATTTAATATGAAACGCAAAAAGCAAATCATGCCAAGCAAGGCGGAAGCTTTGACGGGGCGGGCAGATTCTATGCCTGTGCCAGCTCATCATTTTGTTTTAGGCACGAAAATGACCCCGCCTTGGCCGAAAGGCTTGGTGCAGGCTTTATTTGGCATGGGCTGTTTTTGGGGCGCAGAGCGCAAATTTTGGGAAAATGAACATGTCTATTCCACACAAACAGGCTATGCGGGGGGCTTTACGCCTAATCCGCATTATGAGGAAGTCTGTTCAGGCCGCACAGGCCATAATGAAGTTGTGCGTGTTATTTTTGACCCTAAGAAAATATCCTATGCCGCGTGTTTAGCAATTTTTTGGGAAAATCATGACCCAACACAGGGCATGGCACAGGGCAATGATATTGGCACACAATATCGTTCAGGCATTTATGTTTTTGATGAGGAGCAGCAAAAGGCTGCCTTGCAGTCCAAAGAGCAATTTCAAAAGCAATTAACAAAAGCGGGCTATGGTGCGATTACAACTGAAATTTTGCCGGCCCCCATATTTTATTATGCCGAAGATTATCACCAGCAATATTTAGCCAAAAATCCAAACGGCTATTGCGGTCTAGGTGGCACGGGCCTATCTTGTCCTGTTTGAAAGCGCGGCTTTACAAGCAAAATTTTACAAGCGAGATTTTATAAACGGGCGATATTAGGCGACGCCTAATCGCAACAAATCATGCAAATGGATAAAGCCTTGCGGGATATTATTTTCGCAAATAAAGAGGCTTTGTATTTTATTTTCATTCATTAAATTAAGGGCTTCGGCGGCAATCATGTTGGCGTGAATGGTTTTCGGGTTGCTTGTCATAATGGCACTTGCGGGCTTATCTAACATATCTTTACCCATATGGCGGCGCAAATCCCCGTCTGTAATAATGCCGCATATTTGCCCGTCCGCTTTTGTCACACCAAGACAGCCAAAGCCTTTGGCGGTCATAATAACAAGGGCTTCGGCCATTTTGACCTGTTCTTCAACGAGTGGTAGTGCTGTGCCTGTATGCATAATATTGCTGATTGTGGTTAGGCTTGCGCCTAAATTGCCGCCGGGGTGGAAGGCCTTAAAATCTGACGCGGTAAAGCCGCGCCGTTCCAATAAGGCAATCGCTAATGCGTCCCCCAAAGCAAGTTGTATGGTTGTCGAAGTGGTTGGGGCAAGCCCGTTCGGGCAGGCTTCTTTGGCTTTTGGCAGGGCAAGGCAAATATCGGCCGCCTGTCCTAATGTGCTATCGGGATTAGCTGTCATGGCAATGAGGGGGATATTAAAGCGTTTTACATAGGCTAATATATTCGCCCATTCGGCTGTCTCGCCTGACCATGAGAGGGCTAGCACAATATCTTGTTTGGCAATCATGCCAAGATCGCCATGGCTTGCTTCGCCGGGATGGACATAATGGGCGGGCGTGCCTGTGGAAGCCATAGTTGCGGTGATTTTTGCCGCAATATGGCCGCTTTTGCCCATGCCTGAAACAATCAGCCGCCCATTAAGTGCGGCTATTTTTTCCACAACCGCCTCAAAAGCCGTGCCAAGTGAGGCGTCTAACTGCTCTAATCCCGCCCGCTCAGCTGCTAATGTGCGGTGGGCAGAGGCCAATGCCGCATTTTTTTTATTTAACATATATCAATTCCTCATCTTTAACAGACATTATAATGATAATATAGCATAATGATAATATAATAGAGTTTCGTGTTAATGTTAAATATAGCATATTTATGCTTTATGTAATATGCAAGTTAAAGGCTGGTTTTGCGTTAGCCTAAATGAGCCTTTGGTGTGGAGAGGACGAGAATGCGTATCCAACCCATTATTTTATTGGGGGGTATTGGCAGACGCCTTTGGCCTTTATCGCGGCCCCATAAACCGAAACAATTTTTGCCCCTTATCGATAAAAAAAGCCTCTTTCAAGTAACATTGCTACGCATTGCCGATAGGCGGTTGTTTTTGCCACCACTGATTATTGCCAACCAGACCCATGAAACACTTGTCAAAACACAAGCGCGTGAGGCAGGCATAAAATCTATGACTCTATTGTTAGAACCAACTGCTTGCAATACCGCCGCGCCCATTGTTTTGGCCGCGCTGTTAGGGAAACCAGCTAATTCAGTGCAACTCATTTTACCGTCCGACCATTATATTGGTGACCATAAAGCTTTTATTGAAGCCGTCCAGCTTGGCGCAACATGCGCGCACCAAAAGAAAATTATAACATTCGGCATATCGCCCGATAGGCCGGCAACACAATATGGCTATATGCAATTAGGGCAGGAAAGTGACATAAAGGGGGCGTTTGATATGGCTGCTTTTTGTGAAAAGCCCAATCGGGCAGGGGCTAAAAAATGGCTCGCTAGGGGGCGGTGTCAGTGGAATAGTGGTATGTTCATGTTTGCACCCGATACATTATTGGCGCAAATGCAAACCCATTGCCCGATATTATTAGCCGCCTGCAAGCAGGCAATAGAGGCTACCACATGGGATACAGACATAGGGGAAATAGGCACAGAAAAAAGCGCAAAAAAGAATAATGACATTCGCCTTTTGCGCTTTGCACCCGCTCATTTTGCCCCTATCCCAAGCCTGCCCTTTGATATTGCGGTTATGGAAAAGACTGATTGCGGCATAGTCATACCAACCAATATGGAGTGGTGCGATATTGGCTCATGGTCACAACTTTATCACATGTATAAAATGCGAAAAGCCAAAGCCCGCCAACCAGTTCGCAAACGGCTTGCGACGAGATTGAGACCGCTCTCTTTTTTCAGGGCGATGATTATCGACTTTATGCGTAAAACTTTATATTAGTATCGCAGATACGAGTATCA
>JAPPQG010000027.1:0-1154 GCA_028816945.1 Alphaproteobacteria bacterium | reverse complement strand
GCGCAAACTGATATGTCTTTTGCGGCATGGTTGGCTGATGTCAAACAAGAAGCGCGCCAACAAGGCCTGTCAGAGGAAACTTTATCTTCATTGGATGGGCTATCGATTGATACAGAAGTTTTGCGCCGTGCCACCCGCCAGCCTGAATATATACGCCCGCCTTGGGCTTATCTCGACACCATGTTATCGCCCATTCGCAAAAGGCGGGGCAAAACCATGCTTAGCAAGCATAAGCCATTATTTGACAAGATTGAAGCCCGCTATGGTGTCGACCGCCATATATTGGCTGCAATATGGGGCATTGAGACGAATTTTGGCGACCAGCAAGGCAATATGTTGGTTTTGCGGTCTTTGGCAAGTTTGGGTCATCAGGGCGGGCGGCGGACAAAATTTGGCCGCCAACAATTATTGGCTGCTTTAACCATTATTGAAAATGGCGATATTGCCGCCGCGCGCATGTTCGGCTCATGGGCGGGGGCGATGGGGCAAACGCAATTTATCCCAACCACTTATCAAGCCTATGCGGTGGATTTTGACGGCGATGGCAAGCGCGATATTTGGCACAATGCAGGCGATGCGCTTGGCTCGGCGGCGCATTATTTGCAAATATCAGGTTGGCGGGGCGATGTGCCATGGGGCTATGAAGTCACTTTGCCGCCTGATTTTGATTTTAAGCAGGCCGATATGAATATAAGCAAAACTTTGAAAAAGTGGCGCAAAGCAGGTGTGCGCGCTGTGTCAGGCGCATTACCCAATAGCAAAGCCCGCGCCGCTCTTTTTCTGCCCGCAGGCTATCGTGGGCCGGCCTTTTTAGTCACAGATAATTTCCGCGCCCTTTTGCGTTATAATACAGCCCATGCATATGCGCTTGCGGTTGGCCTTTTGTCCGATTTTTATCGTGGCGGGGGGGGCATAAAGGCGTCTTGGCCGCTAGATGCGCGCCCACTTCACCCGAGCGAATTAAAAACCCTACAACAGCATTTAACAAAAGCTGGCTATGACACAGGCGGTATTGACGGCATATTAGGCCATACGACCCGCGCCGCCATTCGCCGCTTTCAAATAGATAAAGGATTCGTGCCAGACGGTTATGCAAGCACAGGCCTACTTACGCAATTTACCCTTGATAATGCAAAACCGCCGCAATAATAAAG
>JAPPQG010000069.1 GCA_028816945.1 Alphaproteobacteria bacterium | reverse complement strand
ACCATTATTCCCCATATGTTTCGGATGATTGACGGGTTGGAGACTTTTGTCGAATTAGATACGCCCTTTTTTATTAATGAACGCCGCGCTCGGGTGCAAGGCTTGCGGGCTTTAATGGATAGATCAGATGCCAATCCAGCGGAGAAATATCGCAGAATACTTCAAGCTTTTGAAATTGAAAATGAATATGGGCGCACGATTGAAGCCTATGAGGGTGAATTAATGTTGGAGGGCGAAACACGGACTGTGAATTTCTTACGGCTTGGTCGTGTGACATGGATTTACCAGACGCTTGATGGCGATGAAAGTGCGGTTTGGGATCGTGTGGAGCGCCGTTGGGTCGATCTTGACGGTGATTTTGACAGCGAAATTCGAACCGGCATACGGGTTGCCCGTGAGCAAGTTACACCTAATCTACTAATTGTGCCAATGTTTGGGGCAAATGGAGGCAATGAATAATGACTTTACCAATACGAACAACTCATAATTTTATTCTATCAACAATGCACTCTATTAGACATTCTATTGGAATTAGACATTCTGTTGGACGCCCGATTGGATTTGCCATTGGTCTATTTGCCATAGTCGGCATGTTAGTTGTCGCCGCGCCTATAAATGTATCGGCACAAGAACAAGCGCAAGGACAAGCAGAAAAGCCTGTTGTTGAAGAAGGGCTAACGCTACAACAGCTTTTAGAGCGCGTAAAAGAAGGGCGGGTGAAAGATAATGCCGAAAACCGCCGCCGTGAAAATGAATTCCGCGCCAATCGTGACAAGCAACAAGGCCTGCTAAACAGGACAAATGCCGCGATTGCTCGTGAGGAAGCGCGTAGCGAACGGCTTGAAAAAATATTCAATGAAAATGAACTCAAACTTGCCGAATTAGAAGGGCTACTCAATGAACGGCTTGGCGTATTTGGCGAATTATTTGGCATTGTGCGGCAAGTGGCAGGTGAGACAAGGGCGCAATTAGCAGAATCGATTGTTTCTGGCGAATTGACAGGGCGTGAGCCGAACCTTGAAACCCTGTCAAAAACAAAAGGCTTGCCGGCGATGAAGCAATTAGAAGGTCTCTGGTATACGCTCCAACAAGAAATGACAGCACAGGGGGAAGTTAAGACATTTGAAGGTAAAATTGTCGGCCAAGATGGGGTGGCAGCAACGGAAATGATTACCCGTGTTGGCCCTTTCACAGCGATAACAGAGGATGATGAATTTTTGCGTTATAGTGGCAATGGCAAATTTACGACAATCGGCCGCCAACCACCAGCCCGCTTTTCAGATGCCGCAGATGACTTAAATGACGCGGACGCAGGCGAATTAACAGCTGGCGTGATTGACCCATCGCGTGGTGCCATTCTCGAACTTTTCTTACAGACGCCAAATCTAACCGAACGCATAGGGCAGGGCGGCTTGGTTGGCTATATTATCATTCTCATTGGTTTAGTTGGCATTGGGCTAGCATTGGAGCGCATTGTCACCTTAACGCGCACAAGCCGTACCATTAACAGCCAATTAGCTGCTGGCGATATGGAAGCAAGCACACCACTTGGCCGTGTCTGGGAAGCCTACACACAAAATCGCAGTGTGGATGTGGAAACATTATCCCTAAAATTAGATGATGCGATATTGAAAGAAATTCCCGCCCTTGAACGCGGGTTAAGCACGGTTAAGTTAATTTCAGGCGTTGCCCCTCTGCTTGGTCTGTTAGGGACTGTGACGGGTATGATTTTGACTTTCCAAGCCATTACTTTATTCGGCACAGGTGATCCGAAACTTATGGCAGGTGGCATTTCACAAGCCCTTATGACAACAGTGCTTGGTCT
Source organism: Alphaproteobacteria bacterium (assembly GCA_028816945.1). Lineage (GTDB taxonomy): Bacteria > Pseudomonadota > Alphaproteobacteria > RS24 > RS24 > JAPPQG01. The sequence goes on along the minus strand of JAPPQG010000069.1, from coordinate 1,992 downwards.
ATGTGTTGCCATTCCAACTTTGCTTTTACATTCCGTCGCCGCCACACGCTCAAAAGAAGTTGTGCAGATTTTAGAAGAGCAGGCAACGGGGCTTATTGCTGCCCATGCGGAAAAAGCGCAAGAGTAAAGAGTAAAGTGAAAGGGTAAAGCGCAAAGCGCAAAGGCAAAATGAAAGAGCAAAATGAAAGGGTGATAAATAGAGCATGGAAATTAGCGAAATAATTTGGTTATTTCTCAATCCCTTTCAGGCGATACGAGGTGTGCGCGATTTCCTTGAATTAGGCGGCCCTGTGCTTGTCGTTATTATGTGCGTCAATATCGTTTTATTTGCTTTAATTTATGAAAGGGTTACATATTTTCGCACGCGCTTTAAGTCATTAAAACAGCAGACATTAGAGGAATGGAATAACCGTTCTGACCATAAATCATGGACAGCCCACCGTATTCGGGAGCAGCTTATTTCTATTGTCCGCCTAAGTGCGAATCGTAATGTTGGCTATATTAAGGCATTTGTTGCGCTTGCGCCTTTGCTTGGCCTTGTTGGCACAGTCACAGGCATGGTGGAAGTGTTTGATGTTATGGCAATTACTGGCTCAGGCAATGCTCGCGCTATGGCTGCGGGTATTTCCAAAGCAACTTTGCCAACTATGGCGGGGCTTGTAACGGCCGTGCCGGGCATTGCTTTTGCGAGTTTCCTTGAAAAACGCGCAAACCGTGCTATTATAGAAGTCGAAGATGAACTTTATCTTATGTAACTATGGTTAGGAGAATGCTATGCGCCGTCACCGTTTGACAACAGATGAAGCAGACCTTGATATCACGCCTATGCTTGATGTTGTGTTTATTATGCTTATCTTTTTTATTGTGACTGCTACTTTTGTGAAAGAAAGCGGGATTGATGTATCGCGGCCAGATGCAGAGACGGCAACGAAACAAAATCGGGTTGGCATTTTAGTTGCCATTAGCAATCATAATGAAATATGGATAAACCGCCGCGAAGTCGATTTAGCGGCTGTGCGTGCCAATATAGAGCGTTTGCATGCCGAAAACCCGCAAGGGGGGGCTGTCATACAGGCAGATAAGGATGCGCAAACGGGCGTTTTAATCGAAGTTATGGATCAAATTCGCCTTGCCGGCGTGACGTCTATTTCCATTGCAGCTGAGGAACGGTAATTTGGGTGACTGATATGGATAAACTCCTCGCCCTATCCGTGAAACAAATACCGCTTTGGGCGCTTGCCTGTGTTACGACTGTTGCGTTATTTTTAGTTATGAAAATTATGATAACAGGGCAAGATTATCGCATTGAGGAATTGGCGGCGAGTATCACGATTGACTTTGTACGCCTTGAACGCGAAGAAGATGTTAATACAAAAGACCGCGTCAAACGGCCTTCACGCCAAGAGCCAGAACCCCCGCCACCACCGCCACAATTAAACCAACGCACAAAGCCGAATATAGATGATGCGTCTATTGATGCCGATTTTGGCCTTGATTTTGGTTCAGGCTTTAATGCCCCTGTGGATGGCGATGCGCTAGCGATTGTGCGCGTTTTGCCCCGCTATCCCAACCGTGCCTTATCGCGCGGCATTGAGGGATGGGTGTTGCTAGAATTCACCATAAATGCGCTAGGCCAAGCGATTGAGCCAGTTGTTATTGATGCTGAACCGCCCGGCACTTTTGACCGAGCCGCGATTAACGCTGTTAAAAAGTGGAAATATCGGCCAAAAACAGAGGACGGACGGGCTGTAGCACGCCCCGGCGTGCGCCAGCTGATTAGTTTCAATATAGCAGAAAATTAACCTATAATGGGGATATGATAGGGAAAATAGGATATAAATAGGGTATATATAATTAGGGTATATATAATTAGGATATTATATAATTAGGATATTATATAATTAGGATATTATATAATTAGGATATAATGAGGGCAATATGATTAGGGAGAAAGCATGACTGAAAAGAGAAGTATGATTGAAAAGTGCATGA
>JAPPQG010000103.1:1902-3832 GCA_028816945.1 Alphaproteobacteria bacterium | reverse complement strand
CCGCCATTGGGGGCATTGGCAAAGGGCATTTAGTGCGGGAAATTGACGCATTAGACGGTTTAATGGGGCGTGTAGCCGATAAGGCTGCTATTCAGTGCCGTTTGTTGAATCGCCGCAAAGGGGCGGCCGTGCGTGGCCCCCGCGCGCAAGCTGACCGCGCCCTCTACCGCCAAGCCATGCAGGCGGCCATAAACGAACAACCGCATTTAACCATAAAGCCTGCCGCGGTAGATGATATTATTGTTGAAAATGGGCGGGCAATAGGCGTTATTTGCGCTGAGGGGGCTGTCTATAAAGCGGCGGCCATTGTTTTAACGACTGGCACTTTTCTCGATGGCGTTATTCACCTTGGGCCACAGCGCATTCCCGCTGGTCGCCATGGGGAAGCCCCCGCGCAAAAACTTGCGAAACGGCTTTATGCGTGCGGGTTTCGCATGGGACGGCTGAAAACAGGCACGCCGCCCCGTTTAGACGGCACAAGCATCAATTATGCGGCTTGCGAAGTGCAACCCGGCGATGACCCGCCGCGTCCCTTTTCTTTCCTCCATAGCCATATTACAACCCCACAAATTAACTGCCATATTACGGGTACAAATCCACTAACCCATAGTATTATAAGGGAAAATATCCATTTATCGCCCGTTTATAGCGGGCAAATTAAAGGGGTTGGGCCGCGTTATTGCCCGTCTATTGAGGATAAAGTTGCCCGCTTTGCTGAGCGCACCCGTCATCAAATTTTCTTAGAACCCGAAGGCTTGAACGATGATACAGTCTATCCAAACGGCATTTCCACCGCTCTACCGCCCGCTGTGCAGGAGGCTTTTGTTAAAACCATAGCGGGACTAGAAAATGTCACAATCCGCCGCCCGGGCTATGCAATCGAATATGACTATATTGACCCGCGCGAATTATACGCAAGTTTAGAGACAAAAAAACTCCCTGCTTTGTTTCTTGCAGGGCAAATTAACGGCACCACAGGCTATGAGGAAGCCGCAGGACAGGGCATTATGGCAGGGATAAATGCGGCTTTGCTTGCGGGCGGGGGCAAAACGCCCTTTATTTTAGACCGTGCCGATGCCTATATTGGCGTGATGATTGATGATTTAATCACTAAGGGGGTCAGTGAGCCATATCGTATGTTCACCGCACGGGCGGAATATCGCCTCACTTTGCGGGCCGATAATGCCGACCAGCGTTTAACCCCCCTTGCCATAGAGCAGGGCTGTGTTGGGGCCGAACGCGCCAAGCAATTTATCTGCAAGCAAAAAGCCCTAGAAAAAGCCCGCCAATTCGCAACAACCCATAGATTGACCCCAAATGCCGCGCAAAAACATGGCCTCACAGTCAATGCCGATGGCATTCACCGCAACATTATTGATTTACTTGGCTATGCGGGCATTACATGGGAGAAATTGGCGTCTATTTGGCCGTCTATGCGGGCTTGGCCGCCTGAAATTCGCGAGCAAATTGAGACAGATGCGCATTATGCGGGCTACCTTGATAGACAAAAGGCGGATATTGCCGCTTTTCGCCGTGATGAAGGGCTTGCTTTACCGCATGCTTTAGATTATATGGCATTGGCGGGCATATCGACCGAAGCAAAGCAGAAATTAGCCGCCGCCCGCCCGGCGACAGTCGGGCAAGCGGCGCGCTTGGACGGCATGACACCCGCCGCCCTCAATGTGCTTTTGCACCACGCAAAACGCGCCCAATCGACCTCCAAAGCGGGACAGCAAGCAGATTAGAGGGCGCAATGGGATATCGGACACAAAACCGCCGCAACGGCAAAAAAATGGGGAAATTATCCCGCAAAGCGCAACGCCGCGCAAGCGCGCCCCCGCAAATGGATGCAACCCATTTTGCGGCTCTATTTAGTGTTTCACGTGAAACAATGCAAAGGCTAGAAATTTACAGAAAACTGCTAGCAAAA
>JAPPQG010000103.1:0-1448 GCA_028816945.1 Alphaproteobacteria bacterium | reverse complement strand
TAGCCCATGCGCGCCAATTTTGGACATTCGATGTGGATATTGTGCCAAGCATAACCGACCCGCAGGCGCGCATTTTATGTTGCGGCCAGCCGCAATCTATTGCTCACGCGCAAAATTTAACAGCCGCGCAACAATAGACGCGCTCATGGTTGTAAATATAGAGAGTTAAAAGGCAAACAGCATATGGCAGAGCGAAACCCCAAACAGCAGGCAAATCAGCAAAAGTCCCAGCAAACAGCAAAAGCGGCCCCTGCCCCCCGCATTATTGCTATCGCCAATCAAAAAGGCGGGGTTGGCAAAACAACAACCGCTATCAATTTATGCACCGCCCTTGCGGCCATTGGCAAACAAGTTCTGTTAATTGATTTAGACCCACAGGGCAATGCAAGCACGGGGCTAGGCTTTCCTTTGGAGGCGCGCCCGCTTTCTGCCTTTGATATTGTGACGGGGGCGGCTGAGGCCAAGCAGGCCGTCCAGCCAACCGATGTGCCGCAATTAGACTTATTGCCGTCAAGCATGGATTTGCTTGGTGTTGAGACGACATTAGCGCAAAAGCCTGACCGCCTTTATTGTTTGCGCACAGCATTTGGAACAGAATTGCCCTATCGTTATATTTTAATCGACTGCCCGCCGTCGCTTAATTTATTGACCCTTAATGCGATGGTTGCCGCGCACTCTGTGCTTGTGCCATTGCAATGCGAATTTTTTGCCCTTGAAGGATTAAGCCAGCTCTTAAAAACCATAAAGGAAGTTAATGACACGCTTGATACGAATTTAACCATAGAGGGCATTGTGCTAACCATGTTTGACCCGCGCAATAATTTATCGGCACAAGTTGCCGCCGATGTGCGCGCCCATTTGGGCGATATGGTTTATAAAACCATGATTCCCCGCAATGTGCGTGTCTCCGAAGCGCCCTCTTTTGGCAAACCTGCTTTGCTTTACGACCATAAATGCGCCGGCTCACAAGCCTATATGCATTTAGCCGCCGAACTTATTCGCCGTGAGCGCAAAATGTTAGACAAAAAGCAAAATAAAAAACAAAACACAAATATGAATCATGTTCACAATGTCACTAAATAAATGAAACAAGGAGATAAATATGGCTGAAAAAAAACGCGGGCTAGGGCGCGGCCTTTCCGCATTGCTTGGCGATTTCCCCGCTAGCAATGAAAGTAAAGAGAAAGAAAATAATGAAAAAGCAACTGTGCCAACAGATGAAAATAAAGGGACGCCGTCAGTACCGCCCCCAGTACCGCCGCCAGCGGCTCCGCCAGTGGCGCCGCCACAGGCACAGGCGCGCGTCGCGCAACCTATGCCGCCACCAACAGATAAAACAGATAAATATGTCATGCTATCGCTTGACCAACTCATGCCAAGCGCAACCCAACCGCGCAAAAATTTCCCTGAGGCACAATTAAATGAACTCGCCCAATCCTTAAAAGAAA
>JAPPQG010000118.1:8792-10313 GCA_028816945.1 Alphaproteobacteria bacterium | reverse complement strand
ATGCCAAGCCTTACTCTTTTTAGCCCCAATAGTTAAGTGAAATTATCGCCCAAATGAAGCAAAATATATTTTGATAATAGGTTTCCATATCGTACAATATATGGTAGATAATGCCGCCAATATGCTATTATTTGAATAAATATGAAAAACCCCATATCTACGCTGAAATAATCATATCTAGACCGAAATAAGCCCCATATTTACACTGAAATAAATAATGCCTGCACCGAAAATAACATCTATGAGTCTTGAAAATAGCGATTTTTTCACAAAACCGCTTGCCACACAGGATGCCGATATTGCCGCGGCGATTGCCCGTGAAGAGCAACGCCAGCAAGAGCAGATTGAATTGATTGCCTCAGAGAATATCGTCTCACGCGCTGTGCTAGAAGCGCAAGGCTCTGTTTTAACTAATAAATATGCCGAAGGCTATGCGGGGCGACGCTATTATGGTGGGTGCGAATATGTCGATATTGCCGAGACATTGGCCGTCGACCGTGCAAAACGGCTTTATAATTGCGCCTATGCCAATGTGCAACCGCATTCAGGCTCACAAGCCAATCAGGCGGTTATGCAGGCTTTGCTCCAACCCGGCGATACCATATTAGGCATGAGTCTTGCGGCAGGCGGGCATTTAACACATGGCGCGCCCCCCAACCAATCGGGTAAATGGTTTCATGCCGTCCAATATGGGGTGCGCCGCGAAGACCATTTAATTGACTTTGACGAAGTTGAAAAACTTGCCACGCAACATAAGCCAAAATTGATTATTGCCGGCGCCTCTGCCTATCCACGCGTGATTGATTTTGCCCGTTTCCGCGCCATAGCAGATTCATGCGGGGCTTATTTGCTTGTCGATATGGCGCATATTGCGGGGCTTGTCGCAACGGGCGCGCATCCCAGCCCCTTACCGCATGCCCATGCTGTCACAACAACGACCCATAAGACACTGCGCGGCCCGCGCGGCGGGCTTATCCTTGCCAATGATGAAGCACTTGGCAAAAAATTTAATTCAGCCATTTTCCCGGGCATACAGGGCGGCCCGCTTATGCATGTCATTGCCGCAAAGGCGGTTGCATTCGGGGAGGCTTTGCAACCCGATTATAAACTTTATATTCAAAAAGTTGTTGAAAATGCCCGCGCGTTGGCAGAAAGATTACAGACGCATGGCTTTGATGTTGTCTCAGGTGGCACAGATACGCATCTTGCCCTTATTGATTTGCGCCCCAAAGGGCTGACGGGCAAAGTAGCAGAAACAGTTCTCGAGCGCGCTCATATTACCTGCAATAAAAACGGCATACCTTTTGACCCTGAAAAGCCAACCATTACAGCGGGCATTCGGCTTGGCACGCCCGCCGCCACAAGTCGTGGTTTTGGTGTGAGTGAATTTTGCCTTGTTGCCGATTTCATAACGACCATATTAGAATCTGTGGCGACACAAGATGAAAAACAAATTGCCGAGATTGAAGCGCGCGTGCGTCAGCAAGTCATTGAATTATGCCATGATTTTCCAATTTACCC
>JAPPQG010000118.1:0-8725 GCA_028816945.1 Alphaproteobacteria bacterium | reverse complement strand
CCCTATTGCAATAATAATGATACACAGGTGAAAGATAGCCGCCCGACTGAGGAAAATGCGGTTATTCGCCGCCGCCGTGAATGTTCTGATTGTGGCGGGCGATTTACGACATTTGAACGCATCCAGTTGCGCGAACTTACTGTTGTTAAAAATTCGGGTGAAAAAGTTCTTTTTGACCGTGATAAACTCATGCGCTCTGTGCAAATTGCCCTTCGCAAACGCCCTATTGATGATGAACGGGTCGAGCGTATGGTGAGTGGTATTGTCAGGCGCATGGAAAATCGCGGCGAGGCTGAAATTCCCGCCAAAATGTTAGGGGAGATGGTTATGGAAGGGCTGTTAGCATTAGACAAAGTCGCCTATGTCCGCTTTGCATCTGTTTACCGTGATTTCCGCGAGACAAAAGATTTTGAAAAGTTCGTTGACTCTATACCGAAACATGCCAAAGCCAGAGACTAATCTCCAACACTAATCTCCAAGACTAATTTTCAAGACTAATCTCCAAGACTAATCTCCAAGACTAATTCCCCCCAAGACTAATCTCCAAGACTATCCCAAAAGGGTGCTGTGACACAAAATACGCAAAAGATAAGCGCAACAAAAGACAGGCTCTATATGGAACTTGCCTTGCGTTTAGCCGCGCGCGTTTTAGGGCGGGTTGCCCCTAATCCCGCTGTTGGCTGTTTGCTTGTGCGCGATGATATGATTGTCGGGCGGGGGGCGACACAGGCGGGCGGCCGCCCACATGCAGAAACGCAAGCCCTTACCCAAGCAGGCGCCTTGGCAAAGGGTGCCACTGCCTATGTCACATTAGAACCATGCGCCCATGAGGGAGAGACGCCGGCTTGCGTCCAAGCCTTGATAAAAGCCGAGCTAGCCCGCATTGTGATAGCCCATCGCGACCCTGACCCACGCACAAATGGCAAAAGCATTGCCATATTGCGCGCCGCAGGGCTTGATGTTGTGGAAAATGTCATGGGCAATGAAGCCCAGCGTCTTAATTTAGGTTTTCTTTTGCGTATCCATAAAGGGCGACCTATGGTTACATTAAAAATTGCTACTAGTAAAAATGGCATGATGCGCGTACCACAAAGCACACAAAAAAGCACACAAATAGAGGACACGCAGGAAAAATGGATTACCGGCACCGCCGCCCGCCAACGCGCCCATTTAATGCGTGCCACACATGACGCGATATTAGTTGGTATGGAAACAGCCCTTGTTGATAACCCAAAACTTGATTGTCGCCTCTCGGGCATGGCTGCTTATAGCCCGCAACCCTTTATTGCCTCACGCAAGCGGGCTTTGCCAAACTCTTATCACTTACATGGCAAGGCACAGATTCTAACACATGCCACACCTGCCTCTATGCTTGCCGCATTTGGCGAACAAGGTATTACGCGTGTGCTGTTAGAGGGTGGGGCGCAGCTTGCGAAAGCCTTTTTAGAGGCTGATTTAGTGGATGCCATAAATTGGTTTTGCGCGCCGCATGATTTAGCAAATAATGGGCAAAGTGATATGGCATTTATGGGGCTTGCCAATATGGCAAATAGACATGAGCCACATTCAAAAACATTTCAACTTATCGGTGAAGAAAACTGGGGCAAAGATAAGCTAACCCTTTGGCAACGCAAAGACTTGCATGGCTTGCTCCCTAGTGCAAGATAAAATATGATAATTATTATGTTTACAGGCATTATTACAGATATAGGCACAATCAAAAGCCGAAAACAGGCGCATGATAAAGCAGATATTGAGTTTATCATTGACTGCCACTATCCGCCTGCCTCCCTTTCTATTGGCGCATCCATAGCCTGTGACGGCATTTGCTTGACGGTGACAAAAGCAGAGGCGCGCAAAAATGAGTCATGGTTTGCTGTCGAGACTTCCCCTGAAACGCTAGCTGTTACCACAGCAAATACATGGCAGGCAGGCCGCAAACTTAATTTAGAGCAGTCTTTACGGCTAGGCGATGAATTGGGCGGGCATATGGTGAGCGGCCATGTCGATGGGGTCGTTGAAATTGTCGATATACGGGCAGACGCAGGTAGCCAATGTTTTACCTTTGCGCTACCGCCACAATTTATGCCCTTTATTGTGCCGAAAGGCTCTGTTACACTCAATGGCACATCTTTTACGGTCAATGAAACAACCTATGCAGACAAAGCCATTTTTAATGTTAATATCATCGCCCATACATTAGCTGTGACAAATTGGGGGGCGGCGCAAATAGGGGATAAAGTTAATTTTGAAATTGATATGTTCGCGCGCTATGTAGCGCATTTTGCAAAGCAAACAATGTAAAGAGACAATATAAAGAGACAGGCAGAATGGCTAAATCATATACATCACCTATTGAAGAATTGATTGACGATTTCCGCACAGGTAAAATGATTGTGTTAGTCGATGATGAAACGCGGGAAAATGAGGGCGATTTAATTATTCCCGCGCAAATGGCAACAGCTGAGGCGGTTAATTTTATGGCAAAATATGGCCGTGGCCTCATCTGCCTTGCATTAGAGGAGGGGCGTGCCGAGCAACTCCATTTAGAACTTATGTCGACCAAAAACCGCTCCCGCCACCAAACAGCTTTTACGATTTCCATTGAAGCCCGCGAAGGTATCTCGACAGGCATTTCCGCCCATGACCGTGCGCAGACAATTTCTATTGCTATTGACCCGAGCAAAACGGCGGCTGATATTGTTTCCCCCGGCCATGTCTTTCCACTAGTTGCTAAAAATGGCGGCACGCTTGTCCGCGCCGGCCATACAGAAGCAGCCGTTGATTTGGCGCGTTTAGCAGGTCTTTACCCGGCGGGCGTGATTTGTGAAATTATGAATGATGACGGCACAATGGCGCGCTTGCCTGATTTGATAAATTTTACACAAACGCATGACTTAAAATTAGGGTCGATTGCTGACCTTATCGCCTATCGCCGCCGCCATGAAACATTGATTGAGCGCATTTATGAAACCGATATTGAACTTGCCACAGGGGGCAAATTCCGCGCCATTGTTTTCAAAAATATCGTTGAAAATGAAGAGCATATAGCATTTATTAAAGGTGATATATCAGGTAATAGGCCAACGCTTATACGCATGCATTCAGAAAATATATTGCTTGATTTAATCGGCAGTGCCGCGCCTGAAATGCGGGTTTTAAGCCGTGCTTTCAAACTGCTTGAAGAAGAAGGGCGCGGTGCGCTTGTGCTTATCCGCAATACATCGCCAACCCCCTTTACCGATTATATGCAGGCCGCAGAACAACCCGCCGCGCCTGTAAAATTGCGCGAATATGGGATTGGCGCACAGATTATTGCCAATCTTGGCTTGCATAAGATAGAACTTTTATCTGACACACAGCGCACAATTATTGGCCTTGAAGGTTATGGTATTGAAGTGGTCGGCCAACGCCCACTTTTCGGCAAGAAGCCCCATAAAAAATAGCGAACAAAAAATAGCTGACGAAAAAAGCTGACAAAAAACACTTAAAACTAAATGAAAGAATAGATATAGATAATGGCGAAAAAAATTTTAATTGTTGAAGCCCCCTTTTATGAAGACCTAACCAATATGTTAGTCGATGGGGCAGTGGCGGCACTTACAGATGTAAATTGTGTCTATACGCGCGTGCAAGTGACGGGCGTGCTAGAAATTCCAACCGCCATATATTATGCGCTGGAAATGGCCAAACTAAAAGACAGGGAACGATATGAAGGGTTCGTTGCGCTTGGCGTTGTTATACGCGGGGAAACGAGCCATTATGAAACAGTTTGCCGTGAAAGCGCGCGCGGCCTTATGGAATTAGGCATAAGGCATGGCGCGGCGATTGGCAATGGTATTCAAACCGTTGAAAATAGAGAGCAAGCCCTTGTGCGATGCGATAAAGAGAAACAGGACAAAGGCGGACATGCGGTGCGTGCGTGCTTATCATTGATTGCAGCAAGAGAGAAAATACATAAGGAAGGGCTGAAATATCGTGGCCGATAGTGCTAAAACCGATAAAAAAAATAAAAAAACTGCCAAAGCAAAAAATAAAGGGCGGGTTGCGGCGCGCATATGGGCGGTGCAAGCCCTTTATCAAATGGAACTTGCGGGCGCACCGCTTGAAGAGCTTATTGAGGAATTTATCACACACCGCCTCACAACCCCGCTTGTGGATACAAAACTCCCGCCTGCGGATGCGGCTTATTTTGAGCTTATTGTGCGGGGCGTTGTCGCACAGCAAAAGCAGATTGACGCCTCTATTATGCGGGTTTTACACAAAGATTGGGCGTTGCAAAAATTAGATAGCACTTTGCGTGCTTTATTGCGGGCAAGCGTATATGAACTGCTTTATCAAAGCGATATACCGTCAAATGCGCTTGTGTCAGAATATACGAATATGGCGCATGCCTTTTTTGATATGGCAGAAGTGGGCATGGTGAATGCTTTACTAGATAGAATTAGCAAAGAAAAGCAAAGCACACATGACACATGAATAGTGAGCAGATAATGGATGAATTAGATTTAATTGCCCGCTATTTTGCGCCGCTTGCCGCGGATGGTGCTTTTTCCCTACAAGATGATGCGGCTTGCTATAGCTGCCCGCCTGATAAGCAGTTAATTGTTACACATGATGCGCTTACTGAAAATGTACATTTTTTGCCAACAACAGAACCCGCTGATATTGCGGCTAAATTATTTGCCGTCAATTTGTCCGATTTAGCCGCAAAAGCGGCCGAACCTGCCGCCTGTCTGCTTACCTTTGCACCGCATAAAACCGTATCGCCCGATTGGGTGGCTGCTTTTGCTACTGAAACGGGTCGTCAATTAAAACAATGGGATATTGCTTTGCTTGGCGGTGATACAATCGCTATGCCGCAAGGCTCATTTTTTGCTTTAACCCTTTGGGGGCTTGTTGCGCCTAATACTATGGTGCGGCGGGCAGGCGCACAAATGGGCGATGATGTATATGTCAGTGGCACAATCGGCAAAGGGTGGCTTGGTTTGCGCGATGCAAAGCAGGATATAAAGCAAGATGTAAAGGAAAATGTAAAACAAAATATAAAACAAAACGCCCCGCAAAACATAAAGACAAAAAAAACTATTTACCAGTGCCATTATGAACGACCTGAACCACGCCTTGCGCTTGGTCTTGCTTTGCGCCCTTATATTCACGCCGCAACCGATATATCGGACGGCTTGCTTGCCGATTTAACGCATATTTGCACGGCCTCTGCACTTGGCATGACAATTCAATTAGAGGCGATTCCATTTGCTGATAAAGCCCTAGAGTTGCGGGATTTTCTAATCACAGGGGGCGATGATTATGAGCTTATTTTCACCGCCCCCCCGCAAAATAGAGCGTCTATTGAGGCATGCGCTACCAAAACCGATAGTGCCATAAGCCGTATCGGGCAGGTGATTGCGGGCAAAGAAGTGGTCTTTTTAGACGCACAGGGGCAACAGATTAAACAGCAAGGGCAAAGCCCTAAATATAAGGGATGGCAACATTTTGATAATTAAGGTTGCGTTTTTGTGTTAAGTTTGGCATTTTCCACTCACTTTGTGCTTGCAGGCTTGCAAGCCATTTAAGAAAATATATGAATTCAAAAACCAAATGGGACTTCAAATGGATATAACAAATATAATGATGCTAATCATGGCCGCAGGCTTTTTATCAATTATTTATGGCGTATGGGCAATTCGTAGCATTCTTATTGCCGATACAGGCAGTGAGCGCATGCAAGAAATTGCGATTGCCATTCAGCAAGGCGCAAGTGCTTATCTCAATCGCCAATATCGCACAATCGCCCTTGTTGGGATTGTGATTGCTGGCTTGGTAGCGTTTTTGCTTGGCTTAAAAGTTGCCATTGGCTTTCTTATTGGCGCAACTTTATCGGGTGTGGCAGGCTATGTTGGCATGCTGGTTTCTGTGCGTGCCAATGTACGCACCACACAGGCAGCAAGTGAAAGTCTTGGGGCAGGGCTTGCTTTGGCTTTTCGGTCGGGTGCTGTCACGGGCATGCTTGTGGCGGGCTTGGCCTTATTATCTGTATCTGTTTATTTTTATATTTTGGTTGCGATATTCGGCCTTGCGCCTGCCTCCCGTGAAGTAGTGGATGCGCTTGTGGCGCTTGGCTTTGGCGCGTCTTTAATTTCTATTTTTGCCCGTCTTGGCGGGGGAATTTTTACCAAAGGGGCTGATGTTGGCGGCGATTTAGTTGGCAAAGTAGAAGCAGGCATTCCCGAAGATGACCCCCGCAACCCAGCGACCATAGCCGATAATGTAGGCGATAATGTAGGCGATTGTGCGGGCATGGCGGCTGATTTATTTGAGACTTATGCTGTGACCATTGTTGCGACCATGATATTGGCGGCAATTTTTTTCACAAATGACCCCTTGCTGATGATTTATCCTTTGGCGATTGGCGCGGCTTGCATTGTGACCTCTATTATAGGGACATTTTTTGTCCGCTTGGGGCAAAATAATTCCATTATGGGGGCTTTGTATAAAGGCTTTATTGCGTCTGCCATTTTATCTCTCATTGTGCTTTATTTTGTCACCGACCATGTGATTGGGCTAGATATTGTGCATATATTAGGTGGTGGCAAATCTTTTACAGGTTTGGATTTATATATTTGCGGCGTATTGGGGCTTGTTATTACGGGGCTTATTATTTGGATAACTGAATATTATACAGGCGTCAATTATCGCCCTGTGCGCTCAGTTGCCAAAGCCTCTGAAACAGGGCATGGGACGAATGTTATTCAAGGTTTAGCTGTATCTATGGAAGCAACCGCTTTGCCTGCGCTTGTCATTGTGGCGGGCATTGTGGCGACTTTTAATTTGGCAGGTCTGTTTGGCATAGCGATTGCCGTATCGACCATGTTGGCTTTGGCGGGCATGGTGGTTGCCCTTGATGCTTTTGGGCCAGTGACAGATAATGCCGGCGGGATTGCGGAAATGGCTAATTTGCCAGAAGATGTGCGCCAAACAACTGATGCGCTAGACGCAGTCGGCAATACAACCAAAGCGGTAACCAAAGGCTATGCGATTGGCTCAGCGGGCTTGGGCGCGCTTGTCCTATTTGCAGCCTATACGCAAGATTTAGCTTATTTTACAGCCAATGCAGGTCAATATAATTATTTTGCCAATGTGGAAGTCGATTTCTCCCTATCCAATCCCTATGTTGTGACGGGTCTGTTTATTGGCGGTCTTTTGCCTTATCTATTCGGGGCAATGGGGATGATGGCGGTTGGCCGTGCCGCAGGGGCTATCGTGCAAGAAGTGCGCCGCCAATTTAGAGAAAAGCCGGGCATTATGAAAGGCGAGGAAAAGCCTGATTATGAGACGGCTGTCGATATGCTTACCCGTGCGGCTATTAAGGAAATGATTATCCCGTCTATGTTGCCCGTTTTATCGCCCATTCTTTTATATTTTATTGTTGAGATGATTGGCGGGCGCGGTGCGGCTTTCTCTGCACTTGGGGCAATGCTTTTGGGTGTGATTATTACAGGCCTATTTGTTGCCCTGTCCATGACAGCAGGCGGGGGCGCATGGGATAATGCTAAAAAATATATTGAAGATGGCAATCATGGGGGCAAAGGGTCAGAGGCGCATAAAGCGGCTGTCACAGGTGATACAGTCGGTGACCCGTATAAAGATACGGCAGGGCCGGCAGTCAATCCAATGATTAAAATTACCAACATTGTCGCCCTTTTATTATTGGCAATTTTAGCGCATTGATAACTGCCCGCCATTTTGGGCTAGGCGTTATCTTGGGTTATTTATTTTGTGCTATTTGTCATATGCCACTTATCGTGCGCCACTTATCTTGCGCCGCTTATCTTGTGCGGTTTATCTTGTACTGCCGGGAATGGCATTTTGATTGCCCGATGAAAAGCGGCCAAGATTGCCAAACAGCTGGCTAAGCAAGGTTAATTCGCGCCCGCGCGTCTCGGTCTCACGCTCGACAAAGGCAACGATATTGCCATCCTCTAACCCATAAGCGCCAAAATCTTTAACGACATTATTATTGTCAAAATAAATTGCGACAATTCGTCTGTCTGTTTCAACGGGTGCGCGGTAAGTATAAGCTTCCATACGGCTAGATATGTAATAAAAGGCTGTCCCGTCTATGGTGGCAATGACAGAGGGCGACCCCATAATCGCCCGCACAGTTTCTTTATCACTTGTCCCTTTTGTAATATTATCAAGGGCTTTTTGACTAAACACATAGCCGCGATTATGGATTACCGGCGTGCAAGCCAATAATATAGACAAGATAAAAGCAGGCAGGATAAAGGCCGCCAGATTTAGCCGCTCTTTATGGCGGGTTAAAATAGCCCTAAAAATAGTCATGAAAATATGCACCCTATGCAAAATATGTAGCAAAATATAGCATGATATATTCTATAATATATGCTTTATAGTGTCAAAATTGGATAACGCAATACGAAAGATGCACCTTCCCCATGTCCCTTTTCATGTCCCTTTTCATGTCCTTCTTTTCCCTCCCCTTAAAAATTTACGCAAATATGCGCGGTTATTGTCAGCGGGCGGGCGCGGGCAATCAGCCCCAGCCAACGAATAGCAAGCCAACGAATGGTAAGCCAATGAATAGCAAGCCAAGCAACATCAAGCCAATGAATAGCAAGCCAAGCAATACCAAGCCACCCAACACCAAACCAGAGGCTTTTTTGCCTGTTTATCAAGCAATTATGCAGCAATCGCGGCAGGC
>JAPPQG010000123.1 GCA_028816945.1 Alphaproteobacteria bacterium | reverse complement strand
ATTTGTTTTAGGCTCGTGCGTAGCATTTTGCGGCGTTGGCCGAATGCGGCTTGTGTGACTTTTTCTAACTTTTGCCTTTCTGCCTCTGCATAAGGCCTATCGCGTGGGATAAGTTGGACGAGACAAGAGGCAATTTTGGGCTGTGGCACAAAGGCTTGCGGCGGCACATCAAACAGAATTTTTGTTTCGCACAGCCAATTTGCTAAAACGGCAAGCCGTCCATAATGCGGGCTATTGGGGGTGGCACAAATGCGCTCGCCAACTTCTTTTTGGAACATTAAAGTCATGCTTTTTGGCTTATTGGACTCCTCCCGCAACCACAATAAAAGCAAAGCCGTTGCCGCATTATAGGGCAGATTGGCAACAATTTTATAAGCCGTTTGTGCGGGCAATTTATAATCTCGCGCATCGCCAATAATGACTTCTAATTGGTTGGGATAGGCGGCTTGAATATCGCCAAGGGCAGGCTGAAAGCGGGCATCGGCTTCAATGGCCGTTATAGTGTGCGCTCCCTCAATCAATAAAGCGCGCGTCAATCCGCCCGGCCCTGCGCCAATTTCAATAATATGGGTTTTGTCATGCGCCTTTGCGGCGCGGGCAATACGGCGGGTCAAATTAAAATCAAATATAAAATTTTGGCCTAAATGTTTGCCTGCCTGCAACTGATATTGCGCGATAATGTCACGCAAGGGTGGCAAACCATCATCACGCATTATAGTGATACCTATCTATATTCGACCACTGCATCACGGCGCAATTCCCGCAAATGACGGCGTGCCATAATGGATAGGCGTTGCGAATAAATGTTATTTTCAATTTGTTGGCGTGATATTTGCACGCCTTGATCATCCTTGCGGTCGCAAACAATAATAAGTTCAGTGGTTTGTTCTTTGCGAATGGGTTGCGATATACTGCCCGCCTCTAATGGCAATAGCACCTCTTGCAAAGCGGCATTAAATGCGCCTAATTCATTTAGGTCACTGCGCTGGACATTTTGCGCGCCATTTTCCTTTGCCATTGCCTCGGCCTTTTTACAGGTGGTGAATGCGGCGCGCGTTTTAGTTAATTGTGCGTCTAATGTATCGCTTGCATTGTCAAAAGATAAAACAATAATATCAAATAAATGGCGTTGTGGATTAACAGCCCCTGATTGTTGGCGGCCGGCAACAAGTAAAATATAAATGCCAGCACTTGTGCGAATAGGTTCGGTAATTGCCCCTTCTTGTAAATTAGCAATCTGTGCCGCCAATATGGGGTCCATTTGTTCAAGTGTGACCCAACCAATGCGCCCGCCTGCGGCCGCTGATGCGGCACCGCTAAATTGGCGGGCAATGGCGGCAAAATCAACGCCTGTGCGTAATTGTGTGACAAGTTCCCCCGCCAATGTCATTAAGCGGTTTTCATCGTTTGGATTATCCACTAATAGCAAAATCTCACTTACATTTACCCGCGCCTGATTAACAGCTGCCAAAGCGCGCTCTAATGTTTCATCAATTTCTGCTTCACTCACATTAACACGGCCGCTAAATCGATAACGCACAAATGCACGCCATGCAAGTTCGGCATGTATTTGGTCGCGCATGGTCGATATTTGCACGCCATTTTCTGCTAGGAATTTTTTAATATCATCTAAATTACCATTCCCGCCGCGTGTCATATTCAGCAATGCGTCATCAATTTCCGCGTTGCTAATGGTTATTTTCGCTTCCGCCGCCTCTTGTAATTGCATTTTTTCATCTATGAGACTGCGTAAAACTTGCCCCCTTATACGATCGATATTTTCTGGCGTTCTAGGAATGCCTGAAGTTGCTAAAAATAAGCCAACGCGTTGGTCGACATCATAAATGGAAATGACTTCATCATTAACAATCGCCGCTATGCCTTCCACAGGGCGCAAGGCTAATTGATTTTGCGCTAGTACAGGGCGCACGCCAAGACCCACAGCAAGACTTAAAACAATGCTGGCGAACAGGCTGCATAAAAATAACACAAGGGGATATTTTTTTATCGTGCGTTTGTCATTTATCATTATATTCATTTTATTTATTTTGCGCCTAATTTTCAAGCATATTTTCAAGCATAGATGAACTCGTTGCTACCCCGCCTAATGTCTTTAAGTGTAATTGCAAGGTAAAGCCATTAGAAGGGCCGATATTTCTATCACGTGTATAATCTTGTGTGAGGCCTAGCCGAATATAGAGGCAATCATCCCTATATGTTATGCCAATCCCGCTATGTAGCCTTGTGCCACGAAACATATCCTGTCTTATTGTGCCGTCTAGCCACCAATTATTTATCACTTTTGTCGAGGCTGAAGCGCGCAATTCCTCACGCTCACGGCCATCACTGGAAATCCTTTCATCAAGGAAAACATAGCCAAGCCGCGCATAGCCGCGCGCGAATTGAACAAAAATATCAGCCTCAGAGCGCACAATTTCTAAACTGCTTTTGTCAAGGCGCAAGCGATTGTCAAAACTATATTTTGCATTCGGCATAAGGCTAAAATCCAAAACAATATCGGACTTTGTCCCGTCAAGGCCAGAGCCCGGCCTGAATAAGTTATTTTTCCTATTGCGTAAAGATTGGCCAGCAAAAACACTAAACTGTCGCCCTTTGTCGGACTTCATCATATAGCGCAAACCATAATCAAGCCGCCCGCCGCTCTCATGGCGGTCATAGCCTGTAAAACGTTCAGGGGTAAAGAGGTTTGTGCTGTCAAAATCAACGCTACGACTATCCTCATTGGGAATGCGGGGGTCATTTTTTGTATTCGGCAAAAGCACTAATTGGGCGATTGGCTCAATAATATGATAATTCGCTGTGCCATATTTCACAAATGGATAATTCCACTGCATGCCAATATGGCCGCGTAATTGGCTGCGTGTGTCATTACCATAAGTCTCTCCTGTCCCGTCATATTTTGGTAACCCTTCTGTTGCATATAGGCTGCTTTGCAAATTAGCAAAAAATTTCAGCGACTGCCCATTATCTGTATGCACATAACGCGTCCAGCCCGTTTCAATAATGCCGCGCATAACATCTACGCCCTTTACCCGTGTCATACTCATAAAATCGGCAGTAAAAGATAAATGACCGTCAGCAATTTTGCGCTCAGGGACTATTTCCATTTGTATATGGGGGGCGAGACTAGACAAGGTCGCATTATCGATAGACGCAAGAGTCGTATCATAATCAACCGCCCGTATATTTATAAAATTGCGGTCTTCTAAATATTCCAAATAAGCGGCTGTCTCTAAATAATTTTGTGATGAAATATTATAGCGCCGCAAAAATGTATCATCGGTTACTTGTTCAACTTTGAACCCATAATGCCAGCCTTCTCTTTCGGCGCTAAATCTGCCATCTGCTTTTATATTGCCCCGAAAACTGCGATTATTATCTAAATTCTCACTTTCATTAAGCCATACTCCGTTCCCATTTATCCTATATGCGCCATTATGGCGTTTTTGCCGCCATTCGAGTTCTAATAAATTACCAGCTTTTGTTGTTAGGCGTGGTGTGACAGTAAGGTCATAAGAGGGGGCAAGATTGATAAAATAGGGCAGGCTTATCTCTGTTCCCAAATCTGACGATAGGCCAAAGCGCGGGGTTAGAAAACCGCTACGCTTATCGACACTCGTGTCTGGTTGTGAAAAATAAGGCAGATAAAAAACAGGTATCCCCATAAGTTCAATGCGGGCATCTTCATAGATAATGGTTTGCGTTTGTTGGTTATGAATTGTGCGCCCTGTTTTTATGCGCCAAGTTGGTGCCGAGTCGGGATCTTCTTCACACGGCTCACAAGCTGTATAGATTGCTTTGTCGACCACCATTATTGTGCCGTCTATGCGTTTTG
>JAPPQG010000170.1 GCA_028816945.1 Alphaproteobacteria bacterium | reverse complement strand
CAATCTCTATCAGCTCATCGCGATTGGCAGACAGGTCACTTATATCATGTATCCCTGTCGTTTTTGTTTTTTCATCATGCCCGCGTTTTTTGCGACCTAAAAACTTGGCAATTTTTTCAGGCCTATTTGGAACTGTTTTCGTTTTAACTGCCATATCTTCCCTATTATTTATATTTTCTATATTATGTGTTTGCATATGAGGCATTTGCTGGTCGTCATCTGCCCGTCCATATGATTCTGCTTCCCCCTGTCGTGGGATACGCAATTCATCTATTAAACTGCTATCATCATTGCGCCCTGCCATGTGTTCTGTTGCAGATAAAGGTGCGGTGGCATCCATAATTGTTTTATCTTGTGTCATGTTTTCTGCTTGCTGCTGTTTGCGGTCTTCCTCATTGAGTGACGCCATAACTGTGGCAAGGCTATTTTTTTCATCCCGCATTGTATCATCTATTTTGCTATCGCTTACATTATGCGTTTGGTGGTGGTTTTGGCGGCGGATAAATTTGAAAAGCAAAAAGCAAACAAGCAGAATGAATACAAAGCCGATACTTATCCAAATCTCTGGATGTTCGGCAAATTTCTCCAATGCAAATTTAAGGGCTTTATTAAAGGACATTATGTCACCAGACGGTATAATGTAATTTATCAGGCATGAGTTTATCAGCCATTCATTCTGTCATTATACACGCTAACATAGCGGAATGAAAATGATTTTGCCATGCTGTTTTCACCTTTCATCAGCTAATTTTACTAGTTGAAAATCAGCCGCCACAAACGCCCCCGCCCATAATTTACGGGCTTTTGCGGCAATTTTATCAAGCGCATCATCCGTTGCCTGTGGGGAATGGTGAAAAATGGCTAATTTCTCTATATTTGCCGCTTGGCAGAGCCGTATCCCCTCTTGCCAAGTAGAATGGCCAAAACCAATATAGCGGGCAAAATGCGTATCATCATAAGTGCTATCATAAATTAGCAAATTGCTATTTTTGATAAAATGTATGAGATTTTCATTCAATTTGCCCCTTATATGCTCCGTATCAGTGGCATAGACAATATCATATCTGCCGTCTGAAATACGATAGGCATGACAGCCATTCGGGTGTGGGATAGGGTGGCCGATAATAGAAAACGCCCCCAATTTAATTGTTTCATCTGCTTTGTGCGGACAAAAGGAATAATTCGCCTTAAACCCCGCTAGCCCGATTGGGTTAAAGGGGGATGACATATAATTTTCTAATATGGATTTCAGCTTGTCGGTTTTCTGTGTGCGCTTATCATCGGTGATATAATGGAGGCGAATGGTAAAATGCGGGTCAAAAAGAGGCGCAAAAAAGGGAAGACCACAAATATGGTCGGTATGAAAATGCGATATAAAAATATCTATGTCACGCATGGCTTCTCTGTTTTTACTACTTGCCCTATTTATTTCCTCACAAGCCAACTCTGCCATAAGTTCTTCGCCTAATAAATGCAAGCCTGACCCTGCATCAAATATAATAGATTGCCTATCGCGGCGGATTTCAACACAAGCAGAATTACCGCCATATTTTCTATGCGCCGGACTATTCACGGGCAAAGAGCCGCGTGTCCCCCAAAATTTAAGATAATATTTATATGCCTCGCTCATATGCAACTCTTTACTATTTAACGATGCTTTGCGACCCGCCATTACTTCGCAACACGCCATCCCAATCCTCGCTTGGCGGGTTATTTTGTAAATGCGCGATTCTGTCTCGATAAAACTGATAATAGATTGCTAATTGTGGCATTTGTTTTTCTAAACTTGTGATAAACCGCATGGCCTCTTGCCAATTTTGTGTGCGGTAAGCAGCTAGCATGGCTTTTTGCTCTTGTTGGGCGTGCATAAAAGCAGCACTTTGTGCCATTTTTTGTGCGCCAAGCAGGGCAAAAATGCGTTCTGCTTCTGCCTTGCCGTGGAGAAAGACAAAGTCTAATTCCATAAAGGCAAGCTCTGTCGCCCCCACCGCCGCAATCACTTTATCGCGGACCGCTTCGCCAATAAGGGTTGCACTATGATAGGTTTTTGTTTGGCTTTCAAGCCGTGCCGCAACATTGACCGCATCGCCCATAACTGAATAATTAAACCGTTGCGCCGATCCTATATTGCCAACAAGGCAGGATCCTGTATTTAAGCCAATGCTGATTTTCAACTCCCCTTTCCATAAATTGGCAATCTCCGCTTCATCGCGCAAATTTTGATTTAAGCATTTAATCTGCTCTTGCATGCGCAAAGCTGCAAGGCAGGCATGATATTCGTGATTTTTAATTTCTGCGGGCGCATTCCAAAAAGCCATAATGCAATCGCCAATATATTTATCAATCGTGCCATTCTCATCTTGGATAATTTTTGACATATCGGTCAAAAAGCGGTTCATAATATAAGTGAGCTGGTGGGGTGCGTCTTTTAATTGTTCAGCTAGTGAGGTAAAGCCGCGCATATCGGCAAACATAATTGTTATCGGTTTCACCTCCCCGCCAAGACTTAATTTATGCGCTGTCATAGCAATTTGCTCGACAAGGGCGGGGGATAAATATTGACGAAAGGCGTTGCGCACATTTTGGCGTTCATTTTCTGTGCGTAAATAACGCAACAGACCGGCGGTTAGAAAACTTATAATCCCTGTGCTAGAAGGCACGAATGGGTCGAGCAAAATAAATTCTGCACTATAAAAATGCCAAGATAGACCGCAAAGCGTTGCGATTGATAAGAGTAAAATAAAGGCAGCACTGGTAAGCCCAACCCATGCAATCAGCGCAATAATGGCTAATCCCGCAATGGCTGTGCCGCCTAATTCAGCTATTTCTAGCCAAAATGGGCGTTGTAAAAAAACGCCTTCAATAATTTGTTGCGCTGTTTGCACATGCAATTCAACCCCTGCGACTGTTGGATTAAGGGGTGTTGCGCGCAAATCTTTTAGCCCCGCCGCACTTGTCCCAATAAAAGCAATGCGCCCATTTAGCCGTTCAGTGAGATAAGCCCTATCCGCCTTCCTATCTAGCACATGCCATGCGGGCAGGCGGTCAATGGCTTGGCTTTTTGCATAATAAAGCCGCATTGTGCCGTCTGCTTCAATGGGTATGATGAATTGGCCGACTTTAATATGCGATAGGCCAAAGCCACCACTTTGCATGGCTCTGTGCGGGGCTTCATCGCCTGTATAGGCGGCTTTTAAGAAAATATTATTTGCGCCTTGTGCGATACGCAATGCTTCCAAAGCAAGGCTAGGATAAAGCCTGTCTTGTGTGTTGGCTTGTGGGTTTTGTTCTATACCACGCAATATAAGCGGGGCGCGGCGAATGAGACCATCTCTATCAATTTGTGCATTGATATATCCCATAGAATGGGCGGCTTGCTGAATGGGGGCAAAATTATAAAGGGCTGCTGTGCTTGTCGGCAGATTGGCAAGCGGGTTCGTGTTTGCGTCTGTTTGCTTATGTAGCACAAAGCCTGTTTTAGGCGCGGGTAAATCTACCCCTATATCATTTAATAAAATAGCAATAGTAGAAGGTGTTTTGGCAAGAGCTTGTGCGAAGCGGTCATCTGTATTTATCACTTGGCTGGTAATTTCTTGTTCCAAACTCGCCCATTCTTTGCGCCCATAATTATCGTGTAAATGCCGCCATATTGGCAAAATGGCTGAGGGGCTATTGCGGTCAGGCTCGGCAAATAAAATGTCAAAGACGACGGCGGCCGCGCCGTGCTGTGTGGCGACTTCGCTTAATTCAGCAAATAGGCTACGCGGCCAAGGAAATTGCCCGAACCGCGCAAGGCTTGCTTCATCAATATCAATATAAAGCACAGAGTCACTGCTTACTTGGCGCGGTTTCCAGCGATTATATTGGTCGAAAACAAGATTTTGCAGATTGATAATGGGGGT
>JAPPQG010000231.1 GCA_028816945.1 Alphaproteobacteria bacterium | reverse complement strand
TGAAACATTATTGGAGGCACTGGTCACGGATACGGGACGCTATGGCATATCGGTGGCGGAAGTCGATGGCATGGCGGCGCAGCTTGCCCGCTGGGCGCAAGTCGCCCGCAATTTCTCGACAAGCGCCCCCCCGCACCAAACCACCCATGCCTCTATTGACTATATATCGCAATATGTGCCATTTGGTTTGGTTGGTGTGATTAGCCCATGGAATTTCCCATTGACTTTGTCATTTATTGACAGTTTGCCTGCTTTATTGGGCGGTAATGCGGTGCTTATCAAACCGTCTGAAATCACACCCCGTTTTGCCGCGCCTTTGCGTGCTATGCTAGAATCGGTTGAGGGTTTGCGCGATGTGCTAGCGATTATTGATGGGGACGGGCAAACCGGCGCACAACTTATCAAACAGGTCGATGCAATATGCTTTACAGGCAGTGTCAAAACAGGCAAGCAGGTTGCGCAAAATGCGGCGGCACAATTTATTCCCGCCTTTTTGGAATTGGGCGGTAATGACCCCGCCATTGTGCTAGCCGATGCGGATTTAGACCATGCTTCCACCGCTTTATTGCGGGCAAGCATTCTCAATACGGGGCAGGCGTGCCAATCGATTGAGCGGATTTATGTCGCCCAACCCCTTTATGAGGATTTTTGCCAGCAATTATGCGATAAAGCAGGGCAGGTGAAACTCAATAAAGCAAGCCTCTATGAAGGCCATATTGGCCCTTTTATTGATGGGCGGCAGGGCGATATTGTCGCCGCCCAATTAGAAGATGCGCGCGAAAAGGGCGCAAAAATTCTCATGGGCGGAGAGATAGAGCGCGAAGGTGGCGTGTGGTGCTTGCCGACCATTGTGACAAATGCAACCCATGATATGGCTTTGCTACAAGATGAAACTTTTGGCCCTATTTTGCCAATCATTCCTTTTGCCGATGAAACAGAGGCTGTGCGCTTGGCGAATGATACGCGTTATGGGTTAAGTGCGGCTGTTTTTTCAACCGATTTAGACCATGCCGAAACCATTGCCCGACAAATACAGGCGGGCGCGGTCAGCATAAATGACGCTTCGCTAACGGGCTTTGTCCATGAGGCAGAAAAAAA
The DNA here is from genome assembly GCA_028816945.1 of Alphaproteobacteria bacterium. Taxonomy (GTDB): domain Bacteria; phylum Pseudomonadota; class Alphaproteobacteria; order RS24; family RS24; genus JAPPQG01. Next base: position 2,820 of record JAPPQG010000231.1, on the reverse strand, counting down.
TTCGTTCAAATCATCAGGGTTGGGTGCGTCGCGCATGGGTGAATCGGGCTATACGCGGTTTTTCCGCAAAAAAGCCCTCATTCGCAATATGGACGCCCCCGCCCCGATTACGCAATTTGAGGAGGCAAAGAAAAAGTCGGCAAATGCGTAAAGTGCGCCCAGTGCATAAAATGTGTAATGTGTAAAGTTTGATATAGCGCAATAAATCGGCGTTGAATCTGTCTAAAATGGGTAAAACACAGGAAAGATGAGAAATATGTTTATGGTTTGCTTATTAGATGCGGTTTTGCCATGTTAGAAGCCACCCATAGAGATAAATATTGAAATAGAATTAAGGCATAATTGATTAAAGGCATAATGCATGACAGAAACGGCAAAAACATTCCAAGCCATTGATGCGGCCGTCAATATATGGACGCCGCAAGCCCTACAACACCGCCCCGATTGGACGGATGAATTTTTCATTGGCAAAGTCAAGGGCAAGCATGATGCGGCAGGCATTTCCTTAGAGACTATGTTGGAACAAATGGATGAAGCGGGCATTGCGTATGCGTTTTTAATTGCTGCTAAATCTGGTCGTGCTGGTCTGCCGGGCTGCTATCATATGCCGCCGCAAGTTGTTGCTGATGCGGTCGCCCAATATCCTGACCGCTTTTTAGGGCTGGTTGGCATTGACCCTTATCAAGGCATGGAAGGGGTGCGGGCATTAGAGCATGCCGTGCGTGAATTGGGCTTTATTGGCGCGCATTTATATCCGCATTGGTTTGACTTGCCCCCGCATGATGCAAAATATTATCCATTTTATACTAAATGTATCGAATTGGATATTCCCGTGCAAATGCAAGTCGGCCAATCGCTGATTTATGCAAAAAACCACCGCTCGCGTTCTGTTGGCCGTCCCATATATTTAGATGATATTGCTTGCGATTTGCCTGAACTGAAACTTATTGGCTCACATCTTGGCGTGCCATGGCATGATGAAATGATTGCTATGGCTTGGAAGCATGAAAATGTTTTTATTTGCACAGATGCACATAGCCCGCGTTATTGGCCGCAATCAGTTCGCCAGTATGTCAATTCCTACGGGCAGGATAAGGTGATATTTGCAACTGATTTCCCCGTGCTACGATTTACGCGCACGATTGAGGAAATTCATGCCCTTGACCTAAAACCCGAAGTCATGCGAAAGTTTTTGCGTGACAATGTCGTCACAATCTATAATCTTGCCACACGCGGCATAAAGCCGTCTGCACAAGGAGCCACCCATGCCCGAGCCGCTTAAAGGAATTAAAATTATTGAATTTACGAGCGTTGTGCTAGGGCCTTGGGCGTGTCAGCTTTTGGGTGATTTGGGGGCTGATATTATTAAAGTAGAGCCGCCAAAAGGTGATACAAACCGCAATTTAGGCCCGACTAAAAAGAATAATGACATGGCTGCTTTATTTTTGTCATGCAATCGCAATAAGCGTAGTGTCGTGCTTGACTTAAAATCACCAGAAGGGCAAAAAGCCGCCCTAAAACTCACTGCACAGGCTGATGTTGTCGTGCATAATTTCCGCCCGCAAGCCATGCAAAAATTGGGCCTGTCTTATGATATTATCAAAGCCGCCAATCCGCGCGTGATTTATTGTGCCACTTATGGATATAGCAAAAAAGGGCCTTATGGCACACGGGGTGCATTGGATGATTCTATACAATCGGCGGCGGGCATTGCTTCGCTTATGAGCATGGTAGAAGGTGAGCCGCGTTATCTGCCAACCATTGTTTGTGATAAAACAACAGCCCTATTTGTCACCAATGCTGTTATGGCTGCTTTATTTTACCGCGAACGAAGTGGCAAGGGACAAGAAATTGAAGTCCCAATGTTTGAGAGCATGGTTTATTATGTTATGGCCGAACATATATGGGGGCAAATATTTGACCCTCCATTAGCGCAAGCTGGCTATGTGCGGCTTATGAGCAAACATAGACGACCCTATAAAACAAAAGATGGCTATATTGCTGTTTTGCCTTATTGGGATAATCATTGGGAGACATTTTGCAAACTTGTCGAGCGCCCTGATATGATTAGCGACCCGCGCTTTACAAATATGAAAATGCGCTTAAAAAATATCGATGCAAGCTATGCTGAAACAGGTAAAGCCCTCGCCAAACGCACGACAAAAGAATGGCTTGAAAAATTGGAAAAGACCAATGTCCCGCATATGGTTGTCAATCAGTTAGATGATTTAATCTCCGACCCGCATTTGCAAGAAAGCGGATTTTGGGAATTGCACGACCACCCGACAGAAGGCAAATTGCGTTTTGCCCGCGCCCCTTATGATTTTTCTGAAAGTTCGCCTTCTATCCGCCGCATGCCGCCTAAATTGGGCGAACATAGTGCCGAAGTGCTTGCCGAAGTTGGCTATTCTGAGGATGAAATTAAGCAATTACACGAGAATCAGGTAACATTTGTCCCGTAAATCTGCTAAAAATGCTATAAATGTTATGAATGCTATAAATGTTATGAATTAAATTATGCTAAAAATAATGCTATAAATCAAATTATACGATACATTATATTATACGATAAATTGTGCTGTAAATTAAGTTATATTATAAATTAAGTTATATTATAAATATGTATAATAACTGTCCGTTTCGCATTATGAAATAATTTAGAATGGTAATATAAAGAGCAAAGGAGAGAGATATGAAAAAACATGTTCAACATGAAAAACCACCCCGCAGTGCTGATGCACAGGCTTGGATTGATGAAGAGACCGAAGCACAGCAGCGCCGCTATCAGGCCATTTTTGATGAAATGAAATCAATTCAGCC